>JAGPHP010000041.1 GCA_018055415.1 Breznakibacter sp.
TATGGACGAGATAAAGTAGCGCACATTTGCACCTTTGGAACCATGGCCACCAAGTCATCTATCAAAGATGTGGCACGTGTACTCAAACTGCCTCTCTCCGAATCCAACCGACTCACGAAACTTGTGCCCGACAACCCGGGCATGTCGTTTAAAAAAGCCTACAAAGAGGCACCCGAACTTTTGCAAGAAAAATCATCTGCAGACCCACTTATTGTTAAAACACTTAATCTGGCCGAGCAATTAGAGGGTTCAGTGCGTCAATCTGGCGTTCATGCTTGCGGAATTTTAATTAGTAAAGATCCTTTGGATGAGCATATTCCAGTGATGCCAACCAAAGATGAAGATATCTTAACCACCCAATACGATGGACACTTTGTGGAGCCTATTGGGTTGTTAAAAATGGACTTCTTAGGCTTAAAAACGCTCTCTATAATTAAAGAGACCATCGAAAACGTTAAGCTTTCGAGAGATATTGAAGTCGATATAAGTACCGTTCCGATGGAAGATGAAGAGACCTTTCATCTCTTTAGTAATGGTGACACCACGGCGATTTTCCAGTTTGAAAGTCCCGGAATGAAGAAGCACCTTCGCGGATTGGTTCCAAACCGATTTGAAGACTTAGTGGCCATGAACGCGCTCTATCGACCAGGCCCTATGGAATATATCCCCTCATTTATTGAGCGTAAACATGGACGCGAGGAGATAAAGTACGACCACCCCATGATGGAGACCATCCTTAAGGAGACATACGGAGTAACCGTTTACCAAGAGCAGGTGATGCTTCTCTCTCGCGTGTTGGGCAACTTCACTCGAGGCGACTCCGACGTTTTGCGTAAAGCTATGGGTAAAAAGCTCATCGACCAGATGAATAAGCTCAAAACCAAGTTCTTGGAGGGTTGTATGGCAAACGCCGAATTTGTGGCAGGATGCGTAGATAAAACTCCAAAAGGGATGGAGACTCTTATCAACAAGATCTGGAGCGACTGGGAGGCGTTTGCATCGTACGCTTTTAACAAATCTCACTCGGTATGTTATGCCTATGTTGCTTACCAAACGGGCTATCTGAAGGCGCACTACCCTGCCGAGTTTATGGCGGGGGTATTGAGTAGAAACCTTAGCAATATCACCAACATCACCCTCTTTATGGAGGAGACTCGCCGCATGGGTATCGAAATTTTGGGTCCCGATGTAAACGAGAGTTTTTCGAAATTTACGGTAAACAAACGTGGTGCAATCCGCTTCGGAATGGCTGGTATTAAAGGAGTTGGCGAAGGTGCCGTACAAGCCATTATTGCCGAACGTAAAAAAGGTGGACCATTCTCAGATGTTTATAATTTTGTTGAGCGGCTTAACCTCAATACCGTTAACAAAAAGAACATCGAAGCACTTGTAATGGCTGGTGCATTTGATGGTTTAGGCAACTACAACAGATCGCAATTTTTCACTCCTTCGGGGAAAGATAATCTCACTTTTATCGAGCAGCTTATTCGTTACGGCAATAGTTATCAGCAAGATAAGATGCGCGCAACCACTTCTCTCTTTGGAGATTCAGATAGTGCCATTTCCATCAAAACGCCAGATATACCTAACGCACAAGAGTGGGGTAACTTAGAGAAACTCAACAAAGAGAAGGAGCTTATTGGAATCTATCTATCAGCTCATCCTCTCGATGTTTACCGACTAGAACTTCGCAGTTTTTGCAACACCACAACAGAGCAACTAAAAGATTTAGAGGCACTTAAAAACCGTGATATTACCATCGCAGGCATGGTTACAGCGGTACGTACTGGTAGAACGCAAAAAGGAAATCCTTTTGGTATCATGACATTAGAAGATTACTCTGGCTCGTTTGAGTTTGCCTTTTTTGGCGAAGATTATCCTAAATTTCAGAATATGATGGTGAATGATTACTCCATCTTTATAAAAGCTCGAGTACAAGAGAGACGTTGGGGTGATGGATCACCTGAAATTAAAGTGAACTCCATTGAATTTATCACCTCGCTACGGAAAAAAGTAAAACGAATAACATTGCAACTTCCTGTTTATGTGATAGATAATAGTTTCATAACCGATCTTGAGAGTTTTTCAAAACATAGAGGCGAAGTTGCTTTAGGATTTCAGATTTACGATCCAGAAACAGGAGATGTTGTGGGTATGCATTATGGTAAACACAATATTGACGTAACCGATGAGCTGTGGGACTTTTTAACCAAAACCGAAGACATTGCAGTGGTTTTGAACTAACCATCAGATATCGACGAAATTATCAAAAAGTTTGCAGTATCTTTGCCCCTCAATATTTAAATAATAGACGTGAAATTCAATCAGTTAAATCTTAATAATCCTCTTTATAATGCCCTGATGGATATGGGCTTTGATACCGCAACTCCAATTCAAGCAAAATCATTTCCAGTCATCATGTCGGGAAAAGATGTTGTGGGTATTGCGCAAACAGGAACGGGTAAAACATTTGCCTATCTGCTACCTATTCTTCGCCAACTAAAATTCTCTGCCGAGAAATCGCCACGTATTATTATTGTAGTTCCTACACGCGAGCTTGTGGTTCAGATTGTTGAGGAGACTCAAAAATTGGCCAAATATATGACGGTTAGAGTGGCTGGGGTTTATGGCGGTGCAAGCATCAATACCCAAAAACAGGTAATTCATAATGGATTAGATATTTTGGTAGCCACTCCAGGACGTCTTTTAGATTTGGCGCTTACAGGTGTTTTACGCTTAAAGACCGTTCAAAAATTTGTTATTGATGAGGTTGATGAGATGCTTTCGCAAGGGTTTCGTCCTCAAATTTTATCTTTTTTAGATATCCTTCCTGCAAAACGACAGATTCTGATGTTTTCGGCAACCATGAATAGCGAAGTATCTGAATTGATTGAGACGTTTGCCACTGCGCCAACACGAATTACCATTAGCGAAACAGGTTCTCCACTTGAGAATATTGTGCAATTTGGATTTCATGTACCTAACTTTTACACCAAAGTAAATCTACTTGAGTTTTTACTCTCGTTTGAAGAAGAATTTAAAAAAGTACTGGTATTTGTGGGTAACAAACGTTTAGCCAATCGCCTAAAAGAGCAGATGGGCGAACGATTTACCAATCAAGTGGGCGTAATACACTCCAATAAATCGCATAACACTCGTGTGGCTGCCGTTAATAATCTTGAAATTGGAACCCACCGTGTTTTAATTGCTACCGATGTGGCTGCCAGAGGATTAGATATCGACGATGTTACTCACGTTATAAACTTTGATACACCAGATGTACCCGAAGAGTATATGCACCGCATAGGACGAACTGGTAGAGCTTCAAAAACAGGTGTTGCGATCACTTTTATTAACGAAGCCGAACGTCCACTCCAAGAGGCCATAGAAGTTTTGATGGATAAAAAACTTCCCATTGAACCAATGCCAGAAGAAGTAGAGGTATCAAATCTATTTACCGATGAGGAGCGTCCTGTTCTATTCGATAAAGATTATCTCGTTCCTGTTGTTAAGAGTGCGGGCGGTGCTTTTCATGAGAAGAGCGAAAAGAATCAAAAAGTTAACTTAGGTGGCCCCGGGAAACGTAAACCACGTAAGACAGCTCCAGTCAATCGAGGTGTTTTGCGCAAACGCGCCGATAAGAAAAGAGGGGAATAAGATTTTTAGATATTATATATAGTGAGCGCCGTTAGAATTATCTTTTAACGGCGTTTTGTATTGAAATCACTAACTACTAGATTTTAAAAATAGAATAAAATAATAAACAGCTCAGAATTAATAATTATGAAATCAAAACCTTCAAAAATTAACCTCCTTTTTGTATGTATGGGTAATATCTGTCGCTCTCCAAGTGCCGAAGCTGTAATGAAAAAGGTTATTGAGAATGCGGGGTTATCTAATAAGATACTCTGTGACTCGGCAGGAACCTTAGGAATTCATGCAGGCGAGCGAGCCGATGGACGTATGATTAGACATGCGCAAAAGCGTGAATATGTGCTTACCAGCATTTCGCGCCAGATAGAAGCCGATGACTTCCGCAGTTTCGATTACATTATTGCCATGGACTCGGTCAATTTGAGAGATATGCAACCATTTATCCCCCAAGGCGACTTTAGCCACAAAATAAAACTAATGACCGACTTTTGCACAAAACCAAATCCTGGTTATGTGCCCGACCCCTATTATGGTGATGCCGAGGGGTTTGAGCAAGTACTAAATATTTTGGAAGATGGATGCGAGGGGTTATTAAAATTTCTAACGAATAAGCATGTGTTTTGAGAATATTCTTCAAGTTATTCAAACGAATAAATCGATTCACGTAAGACAAAATAAAGTGACAAGCCTAATACTTTAAAATGCGGTTAATTAATCGATTACCAAATATACAAGTCTAATTATACAAGTTCAACTGTTTGGGTAAATAACTCTACATTAAAGTTAACCTTAGCATTAAGGGCTTTAAAAACCTTTATAATCGTTTCAAGTCGTGCGTCTGTTAAGCTATTTTCGAGCTTAGATATTTGAGCCTTTTTTACACCAACCAGTAAACCAAGTTGCTCTTGCGTAAGATGTCTCTCCTTTCTTGCTTGTCTAATAGCATCTCCCAATAGATCAATTCTCAACTCCCTTTCAAAAGCCTCACGTTTTGAAGTACCTCTAATTCCGATATGTTTATCAGTAATTTCGTCTAAGGTAAAGGACTTTAAAGGCTTATCATGTTTATTCATAGTTGTATCCTCTCAAAATATAGGTTTCTAATTGCTTCTGCTCTATCAATTTCACTTTTATGAATTTTATCACTCTTCTTTATCAATCCATGTGTTGAAATCACAACTGTATCATTTTTAGATGATTTGTCCCAAAATGCAAAAAGACGATAGTAACTTTTATTATACAATGTTCTAAATTCCCAAATCTCACCACTAAGTTTCTTAAATAGTTCTTTGTCACTCGTGTATCGAGCTTTATGCATATTATAAATTACTTTATCCCTCGCTTTTTCGTCCAAAGTATCAAGAAATGCGGCAGCCTCTTCTAATATCTCAATTTGAAATCTTTCAACCATCATTTATAATTTTACAAAGATAAATGTTTCTTTTTTAGGAAACAAAAAATAATTTGTCCTACTCAAAACATACTCGAGTAAATTATGATACACAATTTTCAAAAGTCAATAGGTCTAGTGATAATGGGTGGTTTTCAAGAATTTTAATTAAAGGTTAAGTCAATTATACCTTTGGGAACTAATATAAAAGGAATACAAACAAAAAATCGCAACCAGCGTAAGCCAGTTGCGATTTCTATAATTAAAATCTATCGATTAAAAATCAGCATTTTTAGGAGTTCTCGGGAACGGAATCACGTCGCGGATGTTACCCATACCCGTTACAAAAAGCATAAGACGCTCAAAGCCTAAACCAAAACCAGCATGAGGAACTGTTCCAAATTTGCGAGTCTCTAAGTACCACCACATCTCTTCAACTGGGATGTGCATCTCCTCCATGCGCGTTACAAGTTTCTCGTAGTTCTCTTCGCGTTGCGAACCTCCAATGATTTCACCAATCTGAGGGAATAAAACATCCATCGCTCTAACGGTTTTACCATCAGCATTTTGCTTCATATAAAAAGCCTTTATCTCTTTTGGATAATCAGTTAAGATAACAGGCTTTTTGAAGTGCTTTTCAACCAAATAACGTTCGTGTTCCGACTGCAAATCGGTACCAAATCCTTTTACTTCATATTGGAACTGACCTTTTTTAGCCGCTTTTGAATTTTGTAAAATATCTATTGCCTCAGTGTATGTCAAGCGCACAAACTCATTATCTTTCACAAAGTTAAGCTTCTCAATCAACTCCATCGATTGATCTTCAGCTTTCTTACCCTTCTCCTCATCCTTCAATCGCTCACTTAAGAATTTAAGATCATCGGCACAATTCTCTAAAGCATAATTGATCATATACTTTAAAAACTCTTCGGCCAAATCCATGTTGTCATTCAAATCGGCAAAAGCAACCTCTGGCTCAATCATCCAAAACTCGGCTAAATGGCGACTTGTATTTGAGTTTTCCGCTCTAAAAGTAGGGCCAAATGTATATATCTCACTCAAAGCTGTTGCAGCCAACTCACCTTCTAGTTGTCCCGAAACAGTAAGATTTGCAGCACGAGCAAAGAAATCTTTTGAGAAATCAATTTTACCTTCATCTGTCTTAGGTAACTTGTTCAGATCAAGCGTTGTTACCTGAAACATCTCCCCTGCCCCTTCGGCATCCGAAGCAGTAATGATTGGCGTATGAATATTTAAGAAACCTTTGCTATTGAAAAAACTATGAACACCAAAAATCATGTTGTGGCGTACACGGGCAATGGCACTAAATGTATTAGTTCGGAAACGAAGATGTGCTATCTCGCGCAGAAACTCTAAAGAGTGTTTTTTGGGTTGCAATGGATAAGCGTCCACATCGCAATCGCCCAGAATTTCAATTGAAGTGGCAACCACCTCTACCGACTGACCAGCACCTTCAGATTTATTAATTTTACCTACCACTGCCAAAGAAGCACCAGTAGTAATTCGTTTAACCAACTCTTCGTCAAATTGCTCCATGTTTACAACAACCTGACAATTATTAATGCATGAACCATCGTTAAGAGCCACAAAATTTATCTGTTTGTTACCTCTTCTTGTTCTTACCCAACCCTTTACGGTTACCTCTTTTCCAAAATCTTCCGATTTAAGAATGTCAACGATCTTTGTTCTACGCATAATAGTATGATTTTTTGATAATAAGTGTGCAAAAGTAATATTTTATTTCCTTGTAATGAGCCTGATAGAGTAACTTTTTGATATCAAAAATATTATCTCGCCTTTGCCTCGATAAGGTTATGACGAAATCGAAGATCAACGAGGTTGCGTTCCGCAAAAAATAAAGAATAATATGCATTAGGATTTAAAGCTTTTTCAAATAAAAAAACCGCGAAGGTTTACTTCACGGTTTCCTATATTTACTTAACTATATACTATTTCTTTACAAATTCACTCATTGTATTATCGAAGTTCAAATAATATTTCCCCTTCTTAAGATTAGCGCAGTTAACTTTGTTGGAAAAACCTTTAAAAACAATTGATCCAAACTCATCGTAAATTTCATACATTGTTTCGCCTGAGAAGGTAATTTCATCATCAACCTTTTCGGGAGAGAATGTAATAGGTTTAATTGGATTGTTACGCTCTATCTCTTTTGATAATTTTTTATTTCCCTGAACATCAGTTTGCTTAATACGAAAACGGTTAGCACCACTATTCAAGCGAATTGGAGCAGTATAAGCGTTAGGTCCTTTGCCTCCTTTACCATTAATAATACCAACTTTAATCCACTTATTCCATTTATATTGCTCTACGATAAACGGAAGTTTTCCAAGCTCATTAGCTGTTGACCACACTAACTTATCGTTTGTAATATCAAGATTTATAAGTTGGAAAGAGGCTTTTGGATAAACAACCTCAGGATTTATAATCATCGGTTTACATCCATCCTTATATTTGATATCGATTGAAACTTCATCGCCTAACTTGAAATTATAAACTCCAAGATTAATTTCAAAAGCAGAAGAGGCAATTTCGTCGGTTGTAGTCATACCATTTACCGTCACTTCAAAAACGCAGAAACCCACACCAGACGGGGCAAATGGGTTATTTACAAAAAGGTTTTGCCCTTGATAAACACCCTTAATCGTAATCTCCGCAGAGTGTAGATTAAGAATCGATATCATTGCAATGACCAGGGTTAAGAGTCCTTTTTTCATAAAAATGGAATACAATTAATAATTAGTTTTGGAACCCAAACTATAAAATTCGTGTAAATATAATAATTATTTAAAAACAAAGTTACTGTTCAACCCACAACCCATCATTTTTTATCAAGTTTATTAACTCATCTACAGCAGTTTCGTCTGAAAGGTTCTTTTTTACTACCTCCTTCTGGCGATAAAGAGTAATTTTTCCAGGTCCTGACCCTACATAGCCATAGTCGGCATCGGCCATCTCTCCTGGACCATTTACAATACAGCCCATGATACCAATCTTTAACCCTTTAAGATGCGAGGTAAGTGCTTTAATCTTGGCAGTAGTGGCTTGCAGATCAAATAATGTACGTCCGCAACCAGGGCAAGAGATAAATTCGGTCTTTGAGAATCGAACTCTAGAAGCTTGCAACAACCCAAATTCAGTATTTACCACATCTCGTAATGAGATTTTTCCATTGTTCGATATCAAAATACCATCACCAAAACCATCTAAAAAGAGTAATCCTAAATCGGCTCCTGCTTTAATTTGCAAATCTTCTAAATTATCTTCTTGATAATGAGATGATATAATAACAGGGTTAGATATTTTAAGATTCAGAAGTTTAAAAAAAGCACTTCTTAAATCGGCCGTAATATTTTTATTTTTTGAGGAGAGTAAAAGTACTGTTTTGGGTGATGATTTAATCAGCTCAAGCAATTCGCTCGTTAAATCGCTATTTGTAACAGATAAAAAGTTAAGGCGTTCTTCTAATTGATTATCTTTCCTAAAATCCTCAATTGTAAAAAGAGGATATAAATTCAGATGTTTTGTAAAATCAATATCCGAAGAGTAAGGAACTATAATGCGCAGATATTCTGAGAACTGAGGATGTGTAATAGAATCTAAAATAGTAAACTCAGGTGATTGCGAGAGCGAAGTCTCCTCTGAATTCCGTTTATCTACAATAACAATAGGTAAATTATCGCCTCCCAAATCGTCGATTGAGGTAGATATGCGCTTTTGGTAACTATAAGGATTATAAAGAGTTATATCCGCCTCATCAATCGGTTCATGATCCTTTCTGCCATTGATGTATGAAACTAATTTTCGACCAACAGGAATCTCATTTTCAGGAGCTTCGGTGAGAGAAACACGTATGGTATCGCCTACTCCGTCGGCTAAAAGTGCTCCAGTGCCAACAGCCGATTTTAGTCTTCCATCCTCACCTTCACCAGCTTCGGTAACACCCAAATGAAGCGGGAAATTCATGTCGTTCTCGTTCATTGTTTTAACCAATAAACGCACCGTATGAACCATGACGCGGGTGTTGCTTGCCTTGATACTAAGCACAATATTATCGAAATCAAGCTCTTTACAAATATGCAAATACTCCATGCATGCGGCCACCATTCCCTCAGGAGTATCACCGTATTTACTCATTATTCGATCTGAAAGCGAACCGTGATTTGTGCCAATTCGGATGGCTCTATTATATTTTTTACAAACTTCGATAAAAGGAATGAGCTCATTTTTTATCTCATCTAACTCAGCTCTATACTCTTCGGGTGTTAAATCTCGCTCTTCAAATTTCTTTGCTCCATCAGTAAAATTTCCGGGATTAATACGAACTTTCTCTACTGCTTCGGCTGCTAAGATGGCAGCATTTGGATTAAAATGAATATCTGCCACAAGTGGCGTTGTATAACCAAGTTCTGTTAATTTAGATTTGATATCCAATAAGTTGCGAGCCTCACGACGTCCCTGTGTAGTGAGTCGAACCACATCGGCACCAGCATCAATGATGCGTTTTACTTGTTCTACAGAAGCCTCACTATCCAACGTATTTGTGGTAGTCATACTTTGAATAGAGATTGGTGCATCACCACCTATAAGTAGTTTCCCGACAGTTATTTGATGAGTTTTGTTTCGGTTATACTGAAAGAGATTGGTGCAAAATCCACTTCCGAGCAATCTATTTTTCATAATTCCATCTTTTGCTCAAAAATAGCCATTTTTTCAAAACGAATAACGCTTCAAAGTGTGACGTCGCATCTTTATAATATTTGAACATAAAAATAAAAAAGTCAATAAAATAGTTGGGATCTCCACAATTTATCTACATTTGCGGTCAAATAATGGAAGTTTGTTTAATAATAAAACTCAATCATAGAGATAAAAATAGGGTAAAAACTACTTTTTGATTATTATCAAAAATATATTCCCAAAACAGAGAGAATTTTGTATCAACAAATTAAACTTAAAGAGATGAGAAGGATAGTGTTATTTTTAGGAGTTCAAGCGTTACTATTTTCGGCATGCAGCCACAAACAAAAATCGGTAACTGAAGACTCTCTTTCAGTACCCGTTAAAACCCATATTGTAGCAGGAAAAGAGTTAAACACAGTAATTGCTCTGAGCGGGAATGTTGAAGGAATTAAAACCATTAGACTGGGGTTCTTGGTAGCAGGTAAAGTTAATCAAGTAGCAGTAAGCGAAGGAGATATGATACAAAAGGGCGCTTTTATTGCAAGCCTAGATCCCGAAAGTTATGCACTCGCTAAAGATATTGCAGATGCTAGTCTTAACCAAGTACAAGACGATTATAACCGCCTCTCCAAAATGCACGAAACCAATAGTGTAACTGAGAGCGATTACTCAAAAATATCTAATGGCTACCTTCAAGCCAACGCTAATCAGAAATTACAGACTAAAAATCTATCCGACACCAAAATGTATGCTCCTATAAGTGGGGTTGTACTAAAAAAAGGGGTAGAGGTTGGAGAAATTATTGGCTCGGGAATGGCACTTTTTGCCATATCAAACATCGATAAAGTAAAAATTAATGCTGCCTTACCAGAGAAGGAACTTCATAAAGTTAAACTAAACCAGATTGCTGATATATATGTAGCGGCACTTGATTCTACGGTAACTGGTAAGATTATTGAAATAGGAGCCGTTGCTGAACCAACCACACGCTCATTTGCCATTAAAATTGAGGTTGATAATAACGAGAAACTATTGAGACCAGGCATGATCGCCGAAATCAGAATAAGATCGGTTGAGACCAAATACACAACACTTTTACCCATTGAAGCAATCTTACACGACGTTGATAATCAACCCTATATATTCGTAATTGATCCAAAACTAAATAAATCATTTAAGCGTAAAGTACGCTTAGGCTCTATATTAAATAATCAGATTGAAGCCACATCGGGCATAAAGAGTGGAGAGTTGGTTGTTATTGGCGGTCATCAAAGGTTAAATGATGGCACATCTGTTATCTTAAAATAAGCAATTATGAATTTCGTAAAAGCATCGTTAAAATATCCACAAGTAACCATAACAGTTTTGGTTTTGGTTTTTATAATAGGAGTTCACTCGCTCTTTAACATGCCTCGTCGCGAAGATCCAAAAATCACCATCCGTACAGGATTGGTAATGGCGGTCTATCCTGGAGCCAACTCGGCACAAGTTGAGGAGCAAGTAACCAAAAAGCTTGAGCAATATCTATTTCAATTTGAGGAAGTTAAGAAAGAGAAAACCTTTTCTACTTCAAGAGATGGAATGTCTGTAATAAACGTGGAGCTGGAAGAGAATGTTAAGAACACCGACATCTTCTGGAGTAAACTTCGCCATGAGCTTATGGTGGCAAAAGTATTGGATCTACCTGTAGGTGTTAAAGGCCCATTTGTAAACTCCGATTTTGGCGACACAGAGGCGTTAGTCATTGGTATAGAGAGTGATAGTGCCGATTATGCGCAACTTAAAGAATATACTCAGAAACTAGAGGATGCCATTAGAACTATTCCAGCTGTTTCAAAAATCAAACGTATTGGCGAGCAAAAAGAGCAAATACGAGTTAGCTCTTCGTCTGAAAGACTTGCACAATATGGCATCAGCCTGCCCCAAGTTGTGGCGGTTTTACAATCACAAAATGCCATTAACCCAACGGGAGATATTAAAAGCGACATATCTAAAGTCCCACTCTATACCAAAGGTTATTATAGTACCGAAAGCGAATTAGCAAACCAAATTGTAACCACTTCAAATAGCGGTGCAGTAGTGCGTCTCTCAGATGTTACCGAAATAAAACGCGTTTTTCAGGAGCCTACTCAAAAAATAACAGTAAACGGCCATAAAGCCATGATGCTCGCAGTAGAGATGCACGAAGGCAACAACATTGTTAGATTTGGAGATCAGGTAAAAGATAAAATTGCTGAAGTACAAGAGCAACTACCTAGTAATGTGAGATTAACGACCATTGTTAATCAGCCAAAACTAGTAGATGAAAATATTACCCATTTTATTCGCGAGTTCTTTTTGGCCATTCTTTCGGTGGTAATTGTAGTTATTTTACTACTTCCATTCCGAATTGCAGCAGTGGCCGCTATGGCTATTCCAATGACTGTAGCCGTAACATTTGCTTTTATGCACTGGTTAGGAATTGAGTTACACCAAGTATCGTTAGCTGCGCTTATTGTTGTTTTAGGAATGGTAGTGGATGATGCCATTGTAATTGCCGACAACTACGTAGAATTGCTAGATGCAGGTGTTGAGCGTTGGACAGCAGCGTGGCGAAGTGCTACAGATCTTGTCGTTCCAGTATTAACGGCTACCTTCACTATTGTTGCCGCATTTATGCCAATGATCATTCTTACCGGTTCTGTTGGTGAATTTATCTTTGCGCTTCCTATTACAGTCGCTATTGCACTAACAGCATCATTTATTGTGGCAATGGTACTTACCCCATTATTATGTTATGCCTTTATCAAAAAAGGACTTCACGACCATTCAAAATCAGCCGAAGAAAATGACAAAAGTGGTTCTTTATTAGATAAGATGCAACGTGGCTACGACTGGCTATTGGAGTGGTGTATGCATAACCAAAGAGTTACCATAGCGGCTAGCATCATCACAATATTTATGGCTGGTGGACTCTTTTTTATGATAAAACAAAAATTTTTCCCTGCTGCCGAACGCAATCAGTTTGTGGTTGAATTATGGATGCCATCAGGAACAAAACTAGACAAAACCGAAGAGGCCATCTTACGCGTAGAAAGAGAGATCAAAAACGATAAACGCGTAACATCTTACGCCACTTTTATTGGTACTAGCGCACCTCGCTTCTACTATAATTTCTCGCCCGAAGTGCCTGTAAACAACTATGCTCAAATATTGGTAAATACAACTACAGACAAGACTACCGAAGAGCTTTCAAACGAATTAACCTCCATTGTGGATACACTTATTCCCGAAGGAATGCCAGCCGTAAAACTGATGCAACAGGGTAACGTACTCAAAGCTCCAGTTGAAGTAAGAGTGATTGGTGATAACATTGGTCATCTGCAAACCATTGGCGACTCGATTCAAAAAATTATAAAGTCCAAAGTAGGGTCGGCGCAGGTTCGCACCGACTTCAAAGAGGATTGCTATGGTGTGAGTATCAACCTAAAAGATGAGGCAAGCCGACTTGGATTTACCACCACCAGTATCTCCAAACTAGTATATATGGGATTTAGTGGTGCGCCAATCACAACCATGTACGAAGGAAATAATCCGATAGAGATTTTGATGCAATTAGATGAAAAAGATCGTCAAAACTTCGACGACCTGCAAAATATGTATCTAACATCACCCGCAACTGGAGCCAACGTACCACTCCGACAAATTGCTGATATTAAAGTAGAGTGGCAAAAAGGTCGCATCATGCACCGAAACGGCGTAAGAACCCTAACCGTGCAGAGTGAAACCAAAGATGGTGTTCTTCCTTCTCAACTACTAAAAAGCATTCAACCCGAACTTAAAAACCTTCAATTACCCAAAGGATATCGAATTGAGATTGGGGGCGAGCAGGCCAATAAAGTAGAAACATTTTCACAAATGGTTAAAGCTCTAGGAATTAGTTTGGTACTTATCTTTTTAATTCTTCTATTCCAATTCCGAAATATAAAAGAAGCTGCATTAGTGATGTTTACCATTCCTCTTAGCTTATTTGGTGCGCTTTTAGGATTGGTTCTAACAGGAAATAACTTTGGATTTACCGCTTTTGTAGGATTAATAAGCCTCTCAGGAATTGTAGTTCGTAACGCAATCATTTTAATTGATTACACTAACGAATTAATAAAAGAGGGTATGGATCACTACAATGCTGCAGTTGAAGCGGGTAAGCGTCGCTTGCGCCCCATCTTTTTAACAGCTATGGCTGCAGCTATAGGTGTTTTGCCAATGATCATCTCTGGTTCGCCAATGTGGAGTCCTTTAGCTAGCGTAATTTCAGTAGGCGTTATGTGGTCTATGATTATGGCGTTGGTAACCATTCCTGTACTCTATGTACGAACCGTTAAACGTGTTAAGGTGATTAAGAAATAACTCATCATAAAATAAGTAAACCAATGAAATTCAATAAAATATATATAACTCCGATACTTTTGGTGCTAGCAGTTTTTGTGAGCAACGGTCAGGAGGCAAAAGTTATTACTTTAGAAGATGCGAGCAAATTAGCTCTTGAAAATAGCAGATTACTAAAGATAAAAAACTATCAAGTTGCTGAAAAACAGACTAAAATTTCGGAAAATAGAGTTAAATATTTTCCTGTAGCCACTGTAAATTCGGGATATACATATAATACAGAAGTAAGCGAGCTATCCATTCCTGCAGGAAAATTTGGGTCATTGCCAATTGGGGGAAATACCATCTCACTTCCGGGAAAAGAAACCGTATTCCCAATGACCGAAAAAAACCTCTTTAATGCGGGAATACAACTGTATCAACCAATCACACAGATGGGTAAAATATCACAAGGTGTATCTGTATCAAAATATGAGGCCAAAATAGTTGAAAAAGAGGCAGATAAAGCTCGAATGCAAATCAAGCAAGCAATCGAAAAGCTCTATTACGGCATACTTATAAGTGAACAGCAAAAACTTGAAAGCGAGAGTAAAATTGCAATGCTTGAACTTAAAACAAGTAATATCGAATCGGCAGTAGCTTCTGGTAAAGCTCTAGAAAGCAACCAATTAGGTATCTTAGCCACATTGGCCGATGAACAACAAACGCTACTCAAAATCGAAATACAACTCGAAAACTATAAAAGCGATTTCAAACAACTCACTGGTATTGAAGAGAATAACTTCACTTTAGCGATGATTGAATTTAAAATTAGTGAACTAGGTAGCGAAAAAATAGACTCAACCACAGTAAAAGAGAATGCTGATATTCAAATTGCAAATTTTACCCAATCAAAAGCGAAAGCGGGTTTAAGTGCCGCCAAATACTCTTATCTACCTGATTTTGGAGTAGTTGGTGGTTACGACTACCAATCTGGAAACTATCTTTATCCCATAAATCACCTCTATATTGGAGTTGCACTAAATAGGAATCTAAACGATTTTGCAGGAAATACTTACAGCGCAAAACAACGCAAAATAGCCCATCTGCAAGCTACCGAAAACAGACTAAAC
>JAGPHP010000184.1 GCA_018055415.1 Breznakibacter sp.
ACTTTGCCCGCATGCTCGATATCTACAAAAACGACCATTCTACATTTTCGGTAGAGATAAATGGTGATTTTGTGACAGATGAGCAGGTTAAGGAGACGATTATAACAGTTGATAAAAACCTAAACTATACCTTAGATCCACATGGAGCGGTTGGTTATTATGCTCTTAAAAAGGCAATAACGCCTGAATTTGTGGGTATCTTTTTAGAGACAGCCCATCCTGCAAAATTCCCTGAAGTGGTTGAACCGCTCATTAAACGAGCAGTAGAAACGCCTCAAAGACTTGAAGATTTCAAAAAAGGCGTTAAGCAGAGTGTTGAGATTAAGAAGGAGTTAGAAGAGCTTAAAAAGGTGCTTTATAGTAGATTGAAATAAATTGACATACATTGAAGTACGTTGAAATACGTTGAAATACGTTGAAATAAAAAGAGCCGTCCATAATTGGACAGCTCTTTTTATTTTAACAAAATATAAATCTAACTTAAAAGCTTTGCATCTGCTGTTGGATTAGTAATAATTTGAGTTATAATCTTCTCACTCGCTTCATCGATATCAACCAAAATTTTATCACCTTGAGTAATACCAGCCTCAATAATCACTTCCGCCATCTCATCTTCAAGATATTTCTGTATAGCTCGTTTTAAAGGACGCGCACCAAATTGAATATCATACCCTTTAGAAGCAATAAAATCTTTTGCTTTTTCAGTAATTTCAAGAGTATAGCCTAACTGTGCAACACGGTTATATAACCCTTTTAATTCAATATCTATGATTTGATGTAGATCGGCAATTACTAATGAATTAAATACCACAACATCATCGATACGGTTGATAAACTCAGGTGCAAAAGCCTTTTTAAGAGCCTTTTCAATGATACCTTTTGAATGCTCTTGCTCGCTTACAGAATTAGGGTTTGAAAACCCAACTCCACGTCCGAAATCTTTAAGTTCTCTACTTCCAATGTTTGATGTCATGATGATGATGGTGTTTTTAAAGTCCACCATTCTACCAAGACTATCAGTCAATCGACCTTCATCTAATACTTGTAAAAGCAAATTAAATACATCTGGATGCGCCTTTTCAATCTCATCTAAAAGCACCACAGAATAAGGGCGACGACGCACCTTCTCTGTTAATTGACCACCCTCTTCGTACCCCACATATCCCGGAGGGGCACCAACAAGTCGTGACACCGAAAACTTCTCCATGTATTCGCTCATATCAATACGAATAAGAGCATCATTGCTATCAAATAGATATCGAGCCAAGACTTTTGCTAAGTGAGTCTTTCCAACACCCGTAGGACCTAAAAAGATGAATGTACCTATTGGACGATTTGGATCTTTTAATCCAGCACGATTACGCTGTATCGATTTAACAACCTTCACAATGGCATCTTGCTGACCAATAACGGTACCGGCCAACTGTTTTTGCATCACTAAAAGCTTATTTCCTTCGGCTTGTGCCACGCGCTGAACAGGAATACCAGTCATCATAGAGATAACCTCTGCAACCTTCTCTTCATCAACCACCTCACGGAACTTAACGCGCTCAAGCTCCCACTGAGCTTTAGCTTCAATAAGCTTTTCTGAGGCTTGCTTTGCTTTATCTCTGTGACTAGCAGCTAACTCATAATTATGAACTCGTACAGCCTCGAATTTAAGTTGATTAAACTCTTCTATCTCTTTCTCGATCTCAACAATATTAGTTGGGATTTTGATGTTTGAAATATGTACGCGAGAACCCGCTTCATCTAAAGCATCAATAGCTTTATCCGGCAAATGTCGATCGGTAATATAACGTTCTGTTAACTTTACACACGCCTCAATAGCCTCTTTAGTGTAGGTAACATTGTGGTGATCTTCATATTTTTGCTTGATATTATTCAAAATCTCAACAGTCTCTTCAACCGAGGTTGGTTCCACCATGATCTTTTGAAAACGACGCTCTAAAGCACCATCCTTTTCGATATGTTTACGGTACTCGTCAAGCGTAGTAGCTCCAATACATTGAATTTCGCCACGAGCTAAAGCGGGCTTTAACATATTAGCAGCATCCAAAGATCCTACTGCACCACCTGCACCAATAATGGTATGAATCTCATCAATAAACAAGATGATATTTGGATTGCGCGAAAGTTCATTTAAAATCGCTTTCATACGCTCTTCAAATTGGCCACGATATTTGGTGCCGGCAACGATAGAGCCTAAATCGAGTGTTAAAACCTTTTTCCCAAAGAGAACTTGAGGTACTTTTTGTTGAAAAATACGAATAGCCAAACCTTCGGCAATAGCAGATTTTCCAACCCCAGGCTCACCTATTAAGATAGGATTGTTCTTTTTGCGACGTGAGAGTACCTGAGCCAATCGTTCAATCTCCTTCTCACGACCAACCACGGGATCTAAGCGTCCCTCTTGGGCGGCCTTGGTCAAATCTACCCCAAAGTTATCCAATACAGGCGTGGTTCCATCATTTTTAGTACCGCCTTTTTGAGGATCATTGCCTCCAGCTGCTGGTTCATCATTCTCATCTTCATCTCCAAATCCTCCTCCTTTGGCTTGAGGTGCATCTGAATCTTTAAGATATGACAAAAGTGCATTGTAATTTAAATTTTCTTGTTCCATTACTGAATAGATTAAACCTTTAGGCTCACGCAAAAGCGCTAAAAGAAGGTGATGTGAATAGATTAAGGGACTTTTTAGAGCCGCGGCTTCTAATTGAATAAGACGTATAATTCGTTCGGTTGTTTTTAAAAGTGGCAACTGATCCATTGGTGAAGGAGCGGGCAAATTCGATTTTATCTTTGTTTCAATTGAACGTTTAACACGCTCAATATCTACATCAAAATGCAAGAGCACATCCATTGCTTTTCCATGTCCTTCACGAATGATACCCAAAAGCAGATGCTCTGGTGCAATAAATTGATTTCCCAAACGCTCAGCCTCCTCTTTACTGTAAACCAGCAATATCTCCTTTAAACGCGGTGAGAGATTAATATTTATCATAAATCAAACTTTATATCTTTATAAACAGTTAACGTTTATTATCGTTGTAAAAATAAGATTTTTTTAATAGGTAAAATTAATTTTCGCTCTCGATAATAAGAAAAAAACGCCATTTATAGGGCATTTCATCAATTACTTGGCAAAAGTTAACAATTATTTCTCCTGTTTTGCTACATTTGTGGCGTATATCTAACGATTTGTAATGACATTTGTTAAGAAAATAGTGGTTTCTATAGCCATTGTGGGAGGAGTTAAGCTTATTTCGCTATTTATTCTACCTTCAAAAAACAGTTTCGCTGCCGACTTTGCGCCTCCAGCTCCAGTAACTGTGAGTTCTCGCATACCTAATTCACTTTCCAATACCGATTACTTCAATTCAATTAATAGTGAAGTTGAGAAGTTCTTACAACGACGAAATATTGTAGGTGCTAGTCTCTCTATTGCCCGTGATGGGAAATTGGTGATGGCAAAAGGATATGGGTTATCAAATAAAGAGAATAACACAATTGTTGAGCCCTATAATCTATTCCGAGTGGCGAGTGTTTCAAAGCTAATTACGGCGGTGGGTATCATGAAACTTGTTGAAGAGAAGAAACTCTCTCTTGATGATAAAGTTTTTGGCCCTGATGGTATTTTAAATGATCCTCGATTTTCAAATTATAAAGATAAACGCGTTGAAGATATCACCGTTTATCACCTATTAAACCACTCTGCAGGCTGGAATAATAGATATGGAGATCCATCGTTTATGCATCATTATATTGCATCGCAAATGAACATTAAATTACCAATTAGCGATGATGACATTATATCATTTATGATGACTAAGCGTATGCACTTTAATCCAGGCGCTTCAAGTGCTTACTCTAATTTTGGATATCAAGTGTTAGGTAAAATCATTGAAAAATGTTCAGGAAAACCTTATGAGGAGTATATTAGCACCTCTGTACTTTTTCCTATTGGAATCTTTGATATGAAACTTGGTCATAGCTATTTAGAGGAGCGAGATGAGCTTGAAGTTTGTTATTATGAAGCAGGAGCCAGAGATTTTGTTCCCGATTATCAAGATCCTAATAAGATGGTGCCACGCTATTATGGTGGAAATGATATTCATACTTTAGGTGCTGCAGGAGGATGGATTGCTTCAAGTACTGATTTACTGAAACTTCTTCTGGCTATTGATGGCAATGATTATCCAACGGATATCCTATCAAAGGAGTCGATAGCAAAAATGACCACCCCTATATTACCTAATTTCAGTCCGCTTGGATGGAGAGGCGTTAAACCTGATGGTTCATCTTGGTATAGAACTGGTACTTTAGCTGGCACTTCGGCCATGATGGAACGAATGTCTAACGGATTGTCTTACGTTTTCATTGTAAACACCTCCACTTATAAAGGGCCTGACTTGGCATACGGACTCCAACGAGTGGTAAATAGAGGATTAGCGGGCATGAAAGATTGGCCTTCTGTTG
Organism: Breznakibacter sp.; assembly: GCA_018055415.1. Taxonomy (GTDB): domain Bacteria; phylum Bacteroidota; class Bacteroidia; order Bacteroidales; family Marinilabiliaceae; genus JAGPHP01. The sequence goes on from JAGPHP010000184.1 coordinate 4,480, forward strand.
ATCTATTTGAACTCGAAAAAGGCTTTGAAACGCCAATCAAAATGATTGATTTTGAATCGG
>JAGPHP010000185.1 GCA_018055415.1 Breznakibacter sp.
GCGTGAGGGCGTAGGTGGAAACCCCGTAAAGGGGGCGAAATAGAGAGAGGTTAGAGACATGGCATGCCATTTCTGTACGAGGAATTGCCCCCTGCGGAGTTGGAGCCGAAGACCGACGGGAAAAAGGCGCTGATGGAAGAGATTTCTATGATGATGAAGGAGGCTCCAAATGAAAAGAGCGCGCCTTTTTGCCGGCACGCCCAAATTGTTTTTATCTGGTAGGGATAGGTCGAGACCTGTCCGTTTTGAAAATAATGAATTACATGATATTGCGGACATGTCGAGACCTTGTCCCTACGACAATAACTGCCCCTTAATTGTATCATCAAAGGCTGAGAGGGCTGCTTTGGCGCCTTCGCCCATGGCAATGACGATTTGTTTGTAGGGCACGACGCTAACATCGCCTGCGGCATAGATACCTGGTACATTGGTACGACAATGGGCATCGATGATGATTTCACCCACGCGGTTGGTGGCCACAATATCCTTCACCACGGAGCTGTTGGCTGTGAGACCAATTTGCACAAAAACGCCATCGGTAACTAACTTTTTAACCTCGCCACTGGTACGCTCTTTATAACTTAGGGCGTTTACTTTGGCGCCATCGCCATGCACTTCAACGGTTTCGGCATTGGTAATGATTTCGACGTTGGAGAGTGTTTTGAGCTTGTCTTGCAACACTTTATCGCCTTTTACCTCGGGCAAGAACTCCAAAACGGTAACGTGGGTGGCAATGGAAGATAGGTCGATAGCCGCCTCAAGACCTGAGTTTCCTCCGCCCACAACAACCACCTTTTTGCCTTTATAAAATGGACCATCGCAATGGGTACAAAAAGCCACGCCCGAACCTATATATTGTGTTTCGCCCGGTACATTAAGCTTGCGCCAACTAGCGCCGGTAGTCACAATAAGAGCTGGTGCTATAAGCTCTTCGCCCAAGGATGTGGTTATTTGTTTGATACCGCTATTTACGGCAACCTTATCAACGCGGCGATTCTCTAAAACATCGATAGGATAATCCTTCAAATGAAGTTTTAGATTAGCCGTTAGCTCGGCTCCTGTGGTTTTAGCTACAGAGATAAAATTTTCAATACCAACGGTTTCAGTTACTTGTCCGCCAACTTTCTCGGCCACCAAAGCCACTTTAAAACCCTTACGGGCAGAGTAGATGGCTGCTGAAACTCCTGCAGGGCCTCCACCCACAACTACTACATCGTATTTTTTAGTTTCACCAGCTGAAGGCTCATAGGTTGAACCTGCCACCTCTTCAAGTTTTGTTAAGAGTTCGCCCAAGGATGAACGCCCAACATGTAACACTTTATCGTTCACATAAACTGCTGGAACTGCTTGTATATTAAGCTTCTCCACCTCATCTTGATTGATAGATCCATCGATGATTTGGTGGGTGATATTTGGGTTGATAAGCGAGATGATGTTAAGTGCCTGAACTACATCGGGACAGTTGGTACAACTCAATGAGATGTAACTATTAACGGTTATATTACCTGCTAAAGCCTTTATTTTGGCCGTTATAACTTCATCGGGCAAGTTTTTACCAATTCCATCGGCATTTAAAATGGCCAAAAGCAGAGATGTAAATTCATGTCCAGTAGGCACAGCTCGGAAAAGAATAGAAGTTGCTACTCCATTTTTTAATATCTTGAAAGAGAGATTTTCACCCTCAATAACGGTAGTCGAAATTTTATCGGAACACGATGCAACCTCCTCTAAAAGAGTTACTAACTCCACTTTACTTGGGTGTGAATTAGATGCGGTAACTTCGAGTGTATAATTATTTTGAAGAGAGGCAAAAACTGTTTTTACCTGCTCTAGTAAACTTTGGTCTAACATGACGATGGTATTAAAATGTGATGGGTTGGGTTTTTCAAAAAAAGTAGCACGCAAAAATAAGGGTCACGCAATCGAAGATCAACGAAGTTAAAGTCGCTAAGACGCAAAGTTTTAAAAATTAAGCCTCCCCCAGCCCCTCCGAAGGAGGGGAGTGAGGACAAAACTTCGAAGCATTGCCCATGTTCCCCTCCCTTGAAGAGTTAGAAAAGGCTTTATTTACTTATTTACTTTGCGCCTTTGCGTCTTTGCGTGAATATTAAATTAGATTTTACCTACTAGGTCGATACTTGGCTTAAGTGTTTCAGCACCTTGTTTCCATTTTGCTGGACAAACTTCTGATGGGTGACTAGCAACGAATTGCAACGCTTGCAAACGGCGTAAAAGCTCTTCAGCATTTCGGCCTACATTACCTGCAACCACTTCGTAAGCAACAATGGCTCCCTCCGGATTTACGATAAAAGTACCGCGCTCAGCTAAACCTACCTCTTCAATCATCACATCAAAACCTCTCGACAAAACACCGGTTGGATCGGCCAACATTGGATATTGAATCTTTTTAATGGTTTCTGATGCATCGTGCCATGCTTTGTGTACGAAATGAGTATCGGTTGAAACTGAGTAAATCTCAGCACCTGCTGCTTTAAACTCGCTGTATTTATCGGCTAAATCGGCAAGCTCGGTAGGACAAACAAAGGTGAAATCGGCTGGATAGAAGAAAAATACCGACCATTTACCTAATACATCTTTCTTACTTACTTTTTTGAAGCTATCATTTGCATAAGCTTGCACTTCAAAATCTACGACTTGTTTTCCAATTTGTGACATAACTTTAATTTTTAAATTGTTTATAAATAATTTTTACTACTTGTTTTTCTTTGTTGATACAAATTTAGGGCAGCCATTGATATAAATCAAATAGATATAAACTATCTTTGTATAGATAAAATCTATATCGCATGACTATCCAGCAGTTAGAGTACATTGTTGCCCTTAATCAACACCGACATTTTGTGAAAGCATCGGAACATTGCCGTGTTACCCAGCCCACTTTGAGCCTGATGATAAAAAAACTAGAGGAGGAGTTGGATGTGGTAATCTTCGATAGAGCCAAACATCCCATTGAGCCAACCACCATGGGCGTGCGAATTATTGAGCAAGCCGAGAAGAGTCTGCGCGAGATGCGTAAAATAGGTGAGATGGTGGTGCGCGAGACTCAAACGCTGGCAGGGCCACTGAAAATTGGCGTTATCCCTACCCTAGCGCCCTACTTGGTTCCTGAGTTTATTGAGCGTTTTACCCATAACTACAATCTGGTAGAGTTAACGATCTCCGAAATGCCAACCGCCATGCTCATAGATGCTCTGCGAAAAGAGAACATTCAGATGTTCATTGCCGCTACCCCTCTGGAGCAACCCGATTTTATGGAGATTCCCATCTATTACGAGAAGTTTATAGCCTATTTTGCAGAAAACCATCCTCTTAAAGATATGCCCCTCTCGGCCACCAACATGCCAGCCGATAATTTATGGGTATTAGGCGAAGGTCACTGTTTGCGCGATCAAATCTTTAACTTCTGTACACATACCATGAATTACAATCAGGTATTTGAAGCTGGAAGCATCGATACGCTTGTGAAAATTGTAGATAAGAATGGAGGCTATTCGGTAATTCCCGAATTGCACAAAGCTTTTTTAACCGATTTGCAACGCACCAATGTTCGTGAAATTGAATCACCACCTGCAGTGCGAGAGGTTTCGATAGTTATTAAACGGAATTTTATTAAGGAGAGATTGATAAATGCTGTGGCAGACACCGTAAAAGAGATTATTCCGCAGGAGATGCTTAACGAGCGATTGAAGAGGTTTGCGATAAGGTTGTAGCCTGTCCCTACTGTATCACCGAATTACTCACTTCAATCTTTGTATCGGCATGCATCGATATTCCATTGTATTTGGGATACCACGAACCTCCAATATTATTCTGGATAGTTGATTGATCAATAACAATATTTCCAGAGTGATCATTGGTTACAAAGAAAATAGCCGATCCATACGCATTAACTTTATTACTTTCGATAACTGTCCCAAATATTTTAAGAGTCATGGTATTACCATCGTTATAAATGGCGCCACCGCTACCACCACCAGGTGTACCAGAGTCTGCTGGGTTACCACCATTGCCAATGGCTCTGTTATGTGAGAATAGGCTGTTGATAATTGTCCACGAAACACCAATACTGCTTATGGCACCTCCATTAGCGCCATAATTTCCATACCCCGGAGCACCACCAAAAGTACAGTTTACCAGACAGATAGGTCTGTTTTGATACTGACTAAAAGCACGAATTGCACCTCCCCCTAAATCAGCGCCTAGACTATCGCACTCGTTATTGAAAAATCGACAATTAATCGCTTTAAATTGACCGCCACGTACCCAAATAGCACCGCCACCAGTGTATTCACTTTCTCTACGACTATTTCCATCGGCAAACGTGATGTTCTGGACGGTTAAACGCGGAGTCTCTTGATTTTGACAATGATCTGTTGTCCAATGCTGATTAGGATCGCAGGTGTTCATGTAAAGAATTCGGGTAACTCCATTTCCACTTAGGGTAACTAAACCACCTCCATCAATAACCACATCGGCATTAGCATCGTTAAAAACTTTAG
>JAGPHP010000186.1 GCA_018055415.1 Breznakibacter sp.
AGGAGCCACCATGATAACGGTGATATCTTTACGCACTTGCATTCCCTCTTCAACGATGTTAAAACCGTGTGAATATGACAATGTCGAACCTTTTTTCATTAATGGCATAACAGCACCAACCACTGCTGTGTGTTGTTTATCTGGCGTAAGGTTGATAACTAAATCAGCTGTTGGAATTAACTCTTCGTAAGTACCTACTTTGAATTTATTTTCAGTAGCGCTTACATACGATGCTCTTTTTGCGTCGATAGCCTCTTTGCGAAGAGCATAAGCGATATCTAAGCCAGAGTCTCTCATGTTCAAACCTTGGTTTAAACCTTGAGCACCACAACCTACGATAACGATTTTTTTACCTTTTAAAGCAGCAACGCCATCTGTAAATTCACTTTTGTCCATGAATTCGCAAACACCTAGTTGATTTAACTTCTCTCTTAAAGGAAGTGTGTTAAAATAATTAGCCATTTTATCTCTATTTTAATTGTTGTTTTAACGTTACACCTTAACCTAGTAAGATGACAATACAAAGCAACAAATTATTTATTGGATATAAGAGTACAAAAGTGATTTTTTTAGGTACTTTTCATGGATTCACTTCTAAACTTCATTGGCGTCATACCCGTTGTCTTTTTAAAGAACTTAGTGAAGTACGATTGATCTGCAAAATTTAGTTGATGAGCAATTTCTGAAACGCCTAGATTGGTGTGAAGTAGAAGTCTCTTTATTTCAAGTAGTTGTTTGCTTTGCAGGATTTCGTTCGTGGTTCGGCCTGTAAATTGTTTTAGTACTTGCGTGAGGTGGTTTGATGTAATGTTGAGCATTTGGGCATACTCATTTACCGAAAAATTGTTTTGGTAATTTTCTTCAACCAATTGATAAAAGCGCTTTACAATAATATGCCCCCTTGTTTGAGTCAAAATCTTCTCATCTACCACATATAACGTAGAGCAGTATGATAATATAAGATGAAGTAGAGATCGAAGTAGCTCATCTAATAAAACATCGCGCTTTTCGATGCTTTTGATTGCTTTATTAAAGAGTATCTCCAAAAACTGAATATCCTCATTTTTTGAGAGTTGTAACGGTGGATTATTTTGTTGTATGGTAAAGAAAAATGGGTATTCAAGAAGTCTGTTTTGATTTTGCTGATGTAAGAGATAAAACTCAGCCGTAAAGATGAAAATAAACCCTTCTATATCATGCGAGAGTTCGAATTTATGAGCTTGCCCCGGCGACATGAAAAATATGCAAGGCGGTTTAATCTCATATTTGTTATCATCAATTACATGTAAACCCGAACCATTGCGAATAAAGAGTACCTCAAAAAAATCGTGTCTATGTGGGTAGTGTACCTCAAAGTGTCTGTTCGCATCAAAAATCTCCACCTGAAACAATCTGCTTTTCGTTTCGGGGGTACTAAAGTTTTGCAAACTATAGACTGGTAGTTGTGTAACCTCTTTTTTCAATGTATGATGTTTAGGGCAAAAATAGCAAAATTATGGGTGTATTGAGTTAATATTACTCTAAGATAACTAAACGATTGTGCCGAGGGTTATATGCAAATAGGGACTACCTTTTGGGGAGTCCCTATTAAAATTATGGAATTTATGTTTGTTTTGATTATCGTGCTATTGCTTAACTACCTTTTTAAACGATTTATCTCCGTTAATTGATTCGATTACTAGCATATAAACACCTTTGTTTGAGGAGTTTATATTGATGTAGTTTGAAGCAGTACTTGCTAAAACTAAAGCGCCGGTTATGTTGTATATTTGTACCGATTCAATCTCTTTATCACATTCAATAGTAATAAATTCGTCTGCTGGATTGGGATAGATGGTTACATCTAAAGTCGATTTTGGTCCACGTCCTAATGAAGTTGTCTGTTTTGGAATAGTAATCGTTGACATATTTTGTGTTTCGGTGTTGCTTACTGTAATAGTTGTGGTATTTTCAATTATAACGGTTAATTGGCCTGTTGCTTTTCCAGTAGCATCAGTATTAAATATTAGATCGGCACCACCGTTTAATTTTGGAGTAAAAGAGCTCATCTTAGTAAAGGCATTTTCTGTCTTGTTTGCATCAATAATTACATCTGGATTCCATTGGTATTTTGTGCTTTTAGCTGCTTCGAAACTAAACGACCATGTCCATTCGGTAGCTGTTTTTACTAGATTCCCTCCAGGTAAACCATAATACATCCCTGCAGCAGAAATGTCGCTACCACCAGAATTTTTCACCCCGGCACCGTTACCTATTGGCGTCCAATTGTTGTTGGGCTGGCCTAACCAAGTGTAAACAGATTGATTTGGCCAAGCAGCACTATTTGTAACTGCTCCTTTTGTCTTGTCAATCACTTTTATTGTTATGGCATTATTAATTACATCCGGTGCATTGGGATCAATAGGATCTTCGAGGTTTGCGTAGATTTTGCCAAGGGTAGAGAGTTCACCATAATTTGGAGTTAGAAGCGAACTATATGGTGCTACAGTGTATAAATCTCTTCCAAAAAACCAAGCGTATCTAAAAACGTTTGGATTGGCATCAAAAGAGGCAATAGTTTCGCGCATATAACTCTCTTGTCCCGATTTTGTTATGCCATTATCCCAGCCGCAATATTCGGTTAACCATACTGGTCGGTTGAACTTTGTAATAAAATCGTTAACATACCCAATAACTACACTTGCTGTATTCATATAGCAGTGGCATGCAATGTAATCGACTTTGGCAGTTGGATAATAGGCAAAAAATGCTGTAAGCCAGTTAAATGGATCGTTGATGTTAACTTCGCCGTAATGTTCTTCCCCTTGCTTATTTTGTATCCTCCAAGCCATTCCACTTGGAAGTGTTGGTAATGTAGCTAAGTTACTAACCCAGCTAGCATTGGGAGAGTAGTTTACAGCAGGTGATACTAATTTAAGTCCATAATCTTGAGCCACTTTTTCCATTTTAGGCCATGCAGCAGCAGCTTGTTGGGGAGTTATGTTGGCCTGATTTGTAAAATTGGGTTCGTTAAAACCAAGTAGATATTTTACATTAGGGTGTGTGTTGAGATATGCTCTTAAGGCTGTATCGTCGAAATTAATTTTGGTACCATCTGTTGTCCATACCATTGGCACAAAGTCCATGTTGTTTGATTGATAGATTCTACATTAGCGTGTGGCGTTGCTCCCCAGTTGTACCACCAACTTACCGATCCAGCCGCGAGTGCTTGCATGTCGGCTGCCGTAGAGCCTCCATACACTCCTGGACTTCCTAAGTTAAAAGCTACGCCACGTTTTGGGTTTTTAGGTACAGCCGCAAAAATGGTTAATGTGCAAAAGAATAATAGAAATAGTATGTTAAACGTTCTCATATAAATAAATTTAATGTTTTAATTTTTGTGCAAGATTTTAATTGTCTTGTTCGACAAAAGTAGCGTACATTAATTTATAAATAGGTCAATAGGGGTACTACATTTATACGCATTTCTACAAATTTTCTTGTGTGAGACAATGGCTTGGATGATTAGTTTTTTAAATCGTAATGGTTTATTTGTCTGTTAGTTGCTGTTTGATGTTGTGTTGGTATAGTATATATACAACAAAGGGCAATCCAACGAATCGCCCTTTGTTTGTTAATGAGTTAATGAATTATTTAAGTAATCCTTTAAACTTATCTTTTAATTGCTTTGTCTCTTTTTCTATTGTCTCTTTACTCTTTGTAGGGTCCGCAACTACATTCTCAATAATTTTGGTTGCCTCTTTCTTTACGGCCTCTTTTGCCTCTTTAGTTGCTTGGTTCTTGTAACTGCTAGCGTCAAGTTTAAATGTTGGGTTTGTCATTTGTCCACCTATAAGGAAATCTACCGGAATATCAGCACCATCTGATGACATTGATAATCCTGCAACCCCTGCTATTTTGCTAATCTCCTTGCGACTAACAGGTACATTGATGCGGTAGTCTATTTTTTGATCAACAGAAGTGGTGCCTTGAATTGTGAGCGTTTTACCCATTGAGGTAACTTTAAACGGTTCAAGAATAACATTTCCATTGGTAACAGTAAAATTAAAGTTGAAGTTTTGCATCTTCATCTCTTCATATTTGCTGTCGTTAAGCATTGAAGCTAAGTTCTTTTGAAATTTTGCGCCTTTGAGGGTTACATCAGCTGATTTTACATTCCCCTTGCCATTAACGGTGTTCATAATTGGCGATAAATCAGCACCTAGTAACATGTCAATATTGAAAATTGCCGAAACAAACCCGTTGGTGTTTTTTGCAATAGGTGCTAGTGTGTCAACGATAGCAAATGAGTTAGCCGCTTTGTTTATATTAATGTTTGTGGCATTAACATTGAAGTTTACACTTGGTTTTTTAGGCTCTTGTGTGTTAAATATGCCACCTAATATTGCCGATCCATCTAGCATATCCATCTTTAAGTTATTCATCTTGGCAACACCATCTTTTATGGTTATC
>JAGPHP010000187.1 GCA_018055415.1 Breznakibacter sp.
TATGGTAGAGTTGTGCTAAGATATATTGATATCGGATACGAAAATATTTCTTTCTTGATTTTTCGAGAGCCGATTTCATGTAGGTAATTGCCTCATCATATTTCTCTTGTCTTATTTTAAGATCGGCAAAGGTTGCATAAAAGTGTGGCAGCAGATGTTTTGGTGCACCAGTTGTTACGTCATATCCATCTAAAACGGACTGAGCCTGATCATACTGTTTTTGCTCGATAAAGGCGCGAGCCATCCAGATGGTTGCTTCGTAACGTGATTCTGTTTCGGGATAATCTCGTATAATGGTGTTGCATGCCGACACGCACTCGTCAAATGTCTGTTTGTAATAGAGTGACTTTGCCACAAGTAAGTATCCGTTGTCCACCCAATTGTTAAACTCCTTTTGGTTTCGATGCTTTTTTGCGTAATTTTTATTTTTGGGTTTAACTGTAATCGAGTGTTTTTGAATGAGTTTACTCCCTTTTTGAATGGCCACATCCATTTCGCTGGCAACGGTTGAAACATTCTCCTTTTTTGAGGATGGAAATACGGTTAATATCTCGGTGTAGTTATCTTTATTAACTTCAATAACTTTCTTTTCGCCGGCTTTAAAACTCTCATTACCATTGAAAAAGACGTTGTAGTGTGCCGTTAAATTATGGTAATTACGACTAACAAAAGTGTTTTTTTTTGTAGAACAGCTAAGTATAGTAAGAAGAATGAGTAGAGACGCTCCTATTTTTTTGTAATGCATTGTGCAGCAATTATATTTTAAGCCAAGTAATAAACGGAAAAGGTAACAAAAATATTGCTTAATTCTATAAATTACCCTTTATCAACCATTTTTTTTAACTCTTAGCGTGATGAAGTGGTGATGTGAAAAATTAATGGGTGAGAAATGGACTATTTTAGGCGTTTTTTATTTCTAAATCATACCTTTGCAAAAAAATATTGTCCATGAGTAAGTCTGATGTTAGAGTGCGTTTTGCACCAAGTCCAACGGGTCCTCTTCATATTGGGGGAGTTCGTACAGCGTTGTTTAATTATCTATTTGCCCGAAAGTTAAATGGGACTTTTATTCTTCGAATAGAAGATACCGATCAGACACGTTTTGTGCCTGGTGCTGAGGAGTATATATTAGAGTCGCTGGCTTGGCTTGGCATTGAGATTGATGAGAGTGATGCCAAAGGTGGTAGTTGTGCACCCTATAAGCAGTCGCAACGCAAAGATATTTACATAAAATATGCTCAGCAGCTTATTGATAGTGGATGGGCCTATTATGCTTTTGATAAACCCGAAGATTTAGATGTTGTTAGAGCTAAATATGAGCAGGAAGGAAAGACCTTTGCTTATGATCAACATGTTCGAGCGGGTTTAGATAACTCCTTAAATCCAAATTGTGGCGATCCGTTAGTGCGAGTTGCAAATGGCGAGCACTATGTTATTCGTTTTAAAATTCCCGAAAACATCGAAATCGTTGCGAATGATATGGTTCGTGGACGAATTGTATTTAATTCGTCAACACTAGATGATAAAGTGATCTTTAAATCGGATGGATTACCTACCTATCATCTCGCAAATGTTGTAGATGATCGTTTAATGAATATCTCACATGTAATCAGGGGCGAGGAGTGGTTGCCATCGGTGCCATTGCATATTTTGCTTTATCGTGCCTTTGGGTGGGAGAGTGAGATGCCTCAGTTTGCACATCTTCCATTAATTCTTAAACCTTCGGGCAAAGGAAAGTTGAGCAAACGTGATGGCGATAAAGATGGTTTTCCTGTGTTTCCATTGAGTTGGAAAGGCGATGATGGCGAGATCTCCAAAGGTTACAAAGAGTATGGTTATTTCCCTGAGGCGGTAGTTAACTTATTAGCTCTACTGGGTTGGAATCCTGGCACTGAGCAAGAGATGTTTACCATGGAGCAACTCATCGAGGCTTTTTCGTTTGACCATGTCCATTTGGCGGGTGCGCGTTTTAATCCCGAGAAAGCAAAATGGTTTAATCATCAATACCTTCAAAAACAAGATTTACAACTCCTTGCAAATGGTTTTGAAGAGGAGCTTGCACAAAAGGGAATCACTGGTAAGCGTGATTTGATTTTGCGTGTGCTACCGATGGTTAAAGAGCGTGTTACGTTTGTTAACGAGTTATGGGGACAAACATTTTTCTTTTTTGAGTCGCCTGTTTCATACGATGAGAAGGTTGCGCAGAAGCGATGGAAAGATGGTGTTCCAGCACTGATGGCTTCGTTACCAAATGTTTTAGACGGTGTTACGGTTTGGGAAGCAGCCGCTATTAAAGAGGAGGTTTCAAAGGCCGTAGAGGTTAGTGGTGTTAATTTTGGTGCCGTAATGAACTCATTTCGCTTAGCGATGGTGGGTGGAAGTTTTGGTCCCGATCTGTTTGATATCATCGAAATCATTGGAAAAGAGGAGAGTTGTGCGCGACTTAAAAAGGCTGTTTCTGTTTTAGGTTCATAGCTGTTTTTTGGCTTGATTTTTGATTAAACAATGGCTTCATAAGTTCAAAATCTAATAGTGCAAACCATTTAATGTTTTTATAAGATGAGATTAGCAAAGTTTTTAAGTTTATTCATTTTTGGAGCTCTTTTAATGACGAGCTGTCTTGATTCAGAACCACTTCAGAGCGAAGTAGAAGAGGAGGAAGTTGTTAATTACCTAAACGCAAAGGGGTTACCTTATACTAGAGACGATTATGGTTTCTTCTATAACATAGAGAGTGTTGGTTCGGGTGATGCTATTGTTGATACTTCAATCGTATTGTTTAATTATAAATCTGTTAACTTTTACGGTACAACTGTCACCGATTCGATTGATTTAACTAAGGTGGTGTACAATCTTCCTATTGCTTTAAGAATTTCAATGGCTCGATTAAAGGTTGGCGGTGAAGCGAGTATTTATATACCCTCTTATATGAATAATAGTCAGGGTGCATTGGCTGTTAAGCTAAAGGCAAAGGAGCGTTTTAAGGATCAGGCAACGGCGGATGATACTCTAATTGTACGTCATTTAAGAACGCTTCACGACACAATTTCCACTGGCGTTGTAAAGGATAGTCGTGGATTTTATTATAAAATTAAAAAAGAGGGAACAGGAAGCAGACCAACGGCTGATTCGTTAGTTAATGTACAGTATACTGGAATGTTGTTAGATAGTACAATTTTTGACCAGACAAAGGGTTCAAATACCTATACTAATTATTTGTCGAGATTAATCAACGGTTGGCAACTGGGTGTTCCGCTGCTTAAAGAGGGAGGAGAAGGGACTTTTTATTTTCCATCGGCATTAGGTTATGGAGCAACCTCTACCTCAAAAATTCCAGCTAATTCAGTGTTGATATTTGATATTAAATTAGTGGATGTGAAGTTGAATTAACAAAAGATTGCTGCAAAACATAAATAGAAGAGACCTCGCCTAACAGCCTGGTCTCTTCTATTTATGGCGTCTCGCTACTTAATATGCTAACCAAAAAGGATTCAAATGAACGTACATTCTTACATCGAATCCTTGTAATCTATTTCCTAATCCAATTAGTATATCCTGCCGAATCTATTCCTATTTCATCTCTAAACTTATAGGCTGCTAACCAACCGTCGGCCTCTTTTGGGGTCTCTTTTGCTCTTTTTGAAACCATACCACGGCATACTAAGAAGTATATTTGATATTTCTCATCGGCTGTTAATGGTTTTATCTGATCAATTATTTCGTCGTATTTTAGTTGGCCTGCATTAAAAGCCTTCTTTACAACTTCAATATCCTCTTCACTTCTTTTTCCCCAAGCTAATCGAAGAATGTCCTCCTCTTCTGACGATAATTTTCCGTGTTCGCCATGACCTTTAATCTTTTTAGCTAAGTTTCCTAGCCAGCCATGTTCGTCGCTACCGTGAACCACAAAGTAAGCTGCTATTTCAAGTTGATTTTTTGTTAATTTTATAATTGTAGAGTGTTAGTGAATAACTATTTTAACCTTTTGAATGGCGTTTGAGCAACGATTTTTTTAATGGCAATTCAATGAAGAATTCGGTGCCTTTCTTTCCATCACTCTCTACCCAAATTCGGCCATTATGTTTCTCCACTAAATCTTTACAAAGTACTAAACCTAATCCAGAACCCGATTCAAGATTTGTTCCTAAGGTAGATATCTCCAACTCGAGCTGGAAGAGCCTAGGCAATTTGTCGGGTTTTATCCCTATCCCATCATCTTTGAATGATATCAGTAACCTCTCTTCGTTTTCATAGGCATAGATATCTATACGTCCCCCTATGGGCGTGAACTTTATAGCATTGCTCAGAATATTACGAAAGAGCGTCTTTACCATCTGAATATCGCCAACTCCCTTTATATCAACATTAAAGAGTTTGTTGATTTCAATGTTCTTGAATTTATAGTTATTACCCAGAAGTTGAATAACGTCGTCGAGAACCT
>JAGPHP010000188.1 GCA_018055415.1 Breznakibacter sp.
CCAGGGGTAGATGCCAAACTTCAAGCTTAATGGTTTTTAAAAAATGTCACTCTAAAGACAGGCGATTTACCACCCGTAATAGATGTTGAAGAGTCTCGTTTTGGATGGGGATGCTCCCTCGAAAAAGAGGTCTTAACAATGGCGCAAGAGCTTGAAAAACACTACCTTGTAAAGCCCATCATCTATACTTCGCACAACTTTTACGAAATCTATTTTTATGGACCAGAGTTCTCCACGTACCCCTTTTGGATAGCTCGATACAACTACCATCATCGTATTTCGTCACTCGACTTCTGGAAATTTTGGCAACACTCTGAAAAAGGAGCTGTTACGGGAATTAGCGGGGCTGTTGATCTTAATGTCTATTTCTCAACACTCGAAAACTTAAAATCGCTCACTGTTAAGTAAATCAACTCATAATTACCGAGATAAGTAAAGGCACAAGCATGGTGATCACCAATCCTGTATAAATAGCCACAACTGCCATCTCTTTACCCGAATAACGAACAATAAGAGGCAATGTTGTATCCATAGAGGTAGCTCCACCTGAGGCTATACCGCCAAATCGTCCAAACGCTTTTGCAATAATAGGAAAGAGAAGAATTGTTGACACCTCTCTGAACAGGTTCGCAATAAGAGCCATGGCTCCTACCTGTTCGCCACTCAGCTTGGATAACAAAATTGAGGACAAAGAGTAGTACCCCATTCCAGAGGCGATGGCAACACCCTCACGACTACTAATATTTGAGATAAAAAACGTGGCTAAAAAGCCGCCCAATAGACTTCCAATAATAATTAAAAAAGGGAGTAATAAGATAGTAGGTGAAAGATTGGAAAAAATAGTAGAGAGTCCATCTTCGCTACCAATTCCCACGCCCACCAAAAAGAGAAGTAGAGCTAACACTGCTGTTTGGAAACCACTCGAATAACTCCACTCAGGTATAGAGAGAAAATACGAAACGCCTATACCCGCCACAAAACAGAGTACAATAACCAAAGTTCCTTTCATACTACCCTATTTTTAGTGGCTATAAAATACTTATTCCGCAAACTTCGGCCAAAGCTATATGCCAACAGCACCACAACAATGCTTCCAAGCATGGCAGCAAAAGCAATAAGCATAGATTGAAATCCAATTGAAAAGATATTTTCGATGAGGTTTCTATTCACCCCAACAGCCAACCCCATGCTAAAGATTAGAAGATAGATGGTAACAGTGGTTGCCTGATTGAGCCCCTCTTTAAGCCATGCTTTGCGCCTAATGGCAAAAAAACCAATGCCAACGCCCACTAGCAGTGCGAGAACGATATAAAAAATGGTCATTTTAGTAATAATTAAGTCATTGCCCTATAGAAAACGCCTTAGATTCAAAAAATAAATCTTAACATTTCAACCATGAAGGTACTCTCTTTTAAAATACAGGCCAATGACTTAAATCAGCTATCAAATTTCGATAAAGAAATTATCTTTTGTAAGCCGCGTTTTATTGTTGTGTTGATATTTATCATCGCTACTTCTATAGCCTACAGGTATTAACAGCGCCACCTTGAGACCATACTTATCTAGATTCAGTATCTTATTAACCGTCTCTTTATCAAACCCTTCCATTGGACAAGCGTCGATCTTTAAAAGAGCTGCCGATTCTAATACAAATCCCAACAAAATATAGGCTTGTTTAAATAGCCATTCCGATTGGCGCACAGGATCCAAGGTAAGAATTGAGCCTCTAATGCGCTCTTTGTAAGGCGCTAAACTCTCAACTTCAACGCCTCTGGTTTCGGCAATGAGATTAATGTAAGCATCTAAGTCAAAAGCTGTAACCTCCTTTTTAACCGCAATTACAAAAAGATCAGAAGCCTCAGTGACCTGCACTTGGCCAAAACTAGCCTCTTCAACCGCTTTGCGAAGCTCTGCATTTTTGAGATGAATTACTCGCAACTGTTGCATTCCATACGAGGTAGGCGCCAATCGCATCGATTCCATTAATATATCTAATGATTCTGCATCAATCTTTTTGGCTTTATCAAAACGTTTTGTAGCATAACGCCAGTTCAAACTCTCTAATATATTCATATTTAATTATTTTCTTTTCGTAGCAATATAACGACTATCTGGAGAGTTTGTTCGAGAGATCCTCAAATAGAATGAACACAACTCTATTACTTGGAGTAATCCATCCTCATAAGTAGATAATAAAGAGCACGTTTTACAGCCTCGTTTAAAGGTAACAACTCCGATGACAAGATTGGATTAAAAGCCCGTGCTTTAGCGGAAGTCTGACCTGCTATTGGCAGTAGATTTCTAAGCTTTGTGAGTTTTGCTACATCATCAAAATGGAGAGCTTTAAGCTCCTTACAGACAATTGGCACCCTACTCTCGGTGCTCATATTCTTTACCGAACTGCCAAAGAGTCGGCAAATAAGCGGTCGAGTTTGATAATTTGTACAAGCACCCATTTTACCATCAGGACTATTTTTGACGTAAAAAAGGCACGGACGTTCAGCGCAATCGCCCTCCTCAAGAGATGCCAACACAGCTTCATGCTCGCCACTTTCAATGATGGCCTGCGCCATTGGAATGGCCTCAAAAAGAGTTACTTCCAAATTCTTAGATGGCGAATAACAACAAGCACCACACCCTTCAAAGCAATGAAAAGAACACGATTTCCGAGCAATGCTTATCTCCGCCTCTAACTCTACGTAAAATGCCTTAAGCTCCTTAACACCCTCAACTTCAATATATTTCATTTAAATTCAGAATCTAATTTTCGGCTAACACTACGGCTCTTACCAACGAACTATCGGTCTCAATTTTTAATGGAAATGCCATTAAGGTTAACTTTTTAAAATCTATTAATGACGACAAATTTGTTAAATTTTCAAGTAGCAAAACGCCTTTAGAGAGCAACAATTTGTGCACTTCAAACGGCTCTTTATCAGGCGATGGAGTGTCAATCCCAACAAGCTTAACTCCTTTATTGATAAGCCATTGTGCGAATTCAACGGATAAAACGGGATGTGTATCAAAATAGGAGCTAGAGCCCCATTTTTTATCGTGCCCAGTATGTATAAGAACGATTTTCCCTTCAAGATCAAGCTTCTCCATCCACGTATGAGGAGTTACCACCTCAGCACCTTGCACATCCAAGAGGAGAGCCTCTCCATAAAAAGTATCAAGCGAAACCGATGAAATAAATCCCGAATTTGGCATAAAATGAGCAACACCATCAACATGGGTTCCTATATGCATGCCTGTATTAATAAGATAGTTTCTAAAGCCATCAGACTCAACTGTTGCTACAGGCTTTATACTAAGAGAGGGGTCGTTTGGGTAAGGAAGTACTTGTGAATTCAGCAGATGCGAAACATCTACAAGCAACTTATTAGTAGTCACGACTTTAAAAAAGTAATATTATAACAAGAATCAATAGCAACGATCTTATAACCCGCGTTTTTAACCATTTTCATTGAACGATGAATACGATTCATAAATCCAAGATCTTTAGCATGGTGCAACTCTTCATATCTCACACAAAAAATCGGAATCTCTGTCTGACTATCCAAAACAGTAGGAATAACCTCATATTCAGCACCTGCAATATTTAGTTTTAATAGATCAATAGTAGAGTGATTCAACTGAGACATTGCCGATTTTAGAGTCACAACTTTAGCCTCAAAAAACTCATCTGTCTGTTGTAAATTCACAACCGAATGTGACACATGCTCTCTATTTTTTGGAAAGTAGAACTTCACAACGTCATCTTTATCCCACAATCCTAATGAGTGATAGGAAACATGTTTAAAATCCTCCTTCGAAATGGAGTAAATACCCTCTTTGTAACGCATCATACGGGAGGAGTCAACGTGCTCTTTTAAATCTTGATAGTGCTGCTCTGCACGAGGAGTTGGATCAAAAACATGAACTTGACATTTATAATGCGAAGCTAGTTCCAAATCAAATGATATATCCAGACCGGCTCCAGCCAAATAACAAATAGACTGACTATCAATAATATCTGCAGGGATTGTCCATCCACCATATTCCGATCCTAAACGTATAACAGGAACCGGTTTATAATGAACACAAAAATTAAAATAGAGTTTGCGCCATATACGACGTAGAACCGAATTTACCATGATTACTGCTTTAAAGGGACATTTTTAAGCGATTCGACCAAATAGTCCCAAAACTTACCAACTCCCTCAATCTCAACCTTCTCATCGGGCGAGTGCGGAAAACGAATATTTGGACCAAACGAAATCATATCCCATTTAGGATAGATAGCCCCTAAAATCCCACACTCTAAACCAGCATGAATTGCCTTTACATCGGGCACTTTATTATACATTTTTTGGTAAGTCTCCTTCATCACCTTTAAAATTGGCGAATCGATATTGGGCTTCCAACCTGGATATTGACCATCAAACTTAA
>JAGPHP010000042.1 GCA_018055415.1 Breznakibacter sp.
AAAAGCTTAGAAGCAATTAAACTCTTCGAGACAAAATAAAAATCATTAACGATATAGCCGAAAAAACCGATATCCTAGCCATCAACGCGGCCATTGAAGCCGCTCGAGCTGGCGAACACGGAAAAGGATTTGCCGTTGTGGCAGCCGAGGTACGCAAATTAGCCGAAGTGAGCCAAAAAGCAGCCATCGAGATCAATGGTTTATCAACGTTAAGTTTGAAAACAACAGAAGAATCGGGTCAACAAATGTCAAAACTTATTCCTGATATTCAAAAAACGGCTCAACTTATCCAAGAGGTCTCGGAAGCCAGCAACGAACAGAGCTCTGGAGCTACTCAAATTGCTAAAGCAGTTGACCAATTCTCGCAAGTAACTCAACAAAACTCTGCCTCATCCGAAGAGTTAAGCTCTAATGCTCAAGAACTTGCAGCTCAGGCAGAGCAACTACGAAACGCGGTGGCTTACTTTAATATTGGTAAAGTCATCAAGCGAACACAACAAAGCAAGGAGCTCAACTACAAAAAAAATGGACACTCTAACGGTAAACTCGTTACAACAGGCAAAAAAGGGTTAACACTCAATTTAAATAACCATGAGATAATAGAAAGCTCTCCTTACGAGAACTTCTAAACTGGGTTTGTTTTAGGGTAAGTGAGATACATGCAGATTTTTTCTGATGTGTCTCACTTTTAATTTCATCATGCAATAGTTTTACTAAAACTTTTCACTATATTCGATATTCGAATAAATTATTTATGAGTTTGATTTTTTCATTCGGCAACCCTAAGTTCCTATCGCAATCCACGTTCCTCTACTTCGACGAACATGTTTCATCATTATCGGTACATGTTATTGGTTTTACAATTTTTGCTTTAATTATTGCCACATTAGTAATTTACATTATCAAACTTAATAAAGACAAAAACAAACTTAAGCTCCGAATAAAAAAGACACACCTTCTAACCTCCTCCATTCTACAAAGTACTCCATTAACCGTTTTTCAAATAGACAAAAAGGGACGTATTAAATCACCCCCATTTTCTACATTCGAAAACTTAAATCCTCTATTTCGAAAAAACCAAACTATAGACAAACTATGGGTTGGAGAGATGGCAACAAAAATCGAAGAAGCAATTCAAGAAGTGATCTCGACTAAAGTAGTTTACTCTTTCGAAACCACTCAAACAACAAATAATGAAGTCAAATGGTACGACATCCAAATCGTACCGTACACAAAAAAGGAGGTTTTACTTGCTTTGAGAGATATTACCGATCACCACTCCTCACTCGCTAAACAGCTTGAAAGCGAGTTTATCTTCCAAAAAATTTTCAATAACGGCTCAAATGGGGTTGGGGTGCTCAACGAAGAGCACGAATGGATTAATATCAACAACCAACTGGCAACCATGCTCGGCTACTCCATCGACGAACTGCTACAGCTAAAGTGGTCAAACATAGCCATTCCCGAAGATTTGGAGTATGACAACTACATTTTCTCCAAATTCGCCACACAAAGCAATTGGAACTATGAAGCAGACAAACGATTCATCTCAAAATCTGGCGAAATCATTGACCTAAACTGCTCAATCCTCCTCTTTCACGACCCTCTTCACAACACCAAAGAGTTTATCATAACACTTCAAGATATCCGCATTCGAAAAGAGCATGAAAGAGCTCTACTCAACACTGTTATAGAAACCGAAGAGCGCGAAAAAACAAATTTTGCACAAGAAATTCACGACGGACTAGGCCCAATTCTCTCGGCTATAAAAATGTACGTACAATGGTTTAAAAAACCAGATACAAAAATCAAAAAAGATGAGATTCTTAATGATATTGAAAAACTCATCGATGAGGCACAAAATTCGACTCGAGAGATATCGTTCAAACTTAGTCCTCATGTACTTAAAAATTTCGGTCTTTCAGCAGCTCTTCAATCATACGCCGAAAAATTAAGCAGTGCAACACCATTAAACTTCATTTTTGATATCGATGATCCAAAAAAACGCTATACAGAAGCCATTGAAGTTATCCTTTACCGCGGAATTACGGAATGTATAAACAACACGCTCAAGTATGCAAAAGCAACTAATGCAAAAATCACCATAAAAAAACACAACGAAAAAGAGTTAATTGTCACTTTTGAAGACGATGGCATTGGGTTTAATGCTCAAAAAATATTATCTTCGGCAAAAGGCTCAGGTTTATACAACATTCAAAACAGACTTAAATCGATAAATGGGGAGTGTCTCTTCCTAGGAACCGAAGGAGTTGGCACCAAAATCCAGTTTAAATTAAACATATAGAAGATATGAAATCCATCATCTTAGTGGACGACCACAAAATGTTTCGTGAAAGCTTAAAAAAGCTGCTTGTATCTGAAGGCATTGCAAATGTAATTGGCGAAGCGGCTAACGGCGTGGAGCTTTTAGAACTTCTCAAAATCAAATTGCCAGACATTGTTCTTCTCGATATTTCGATGCCCGGAATGAATGGAATTGAGGCTACCACTAAAGCCATTGAATTATATCCCGATCTTAAAATCATTACCCTATCCTCGTTCGGGAATGAGCAATATTACTACACCATGATTGAGGCGGGAGTTAAGGGTTTCGTTTTAAAGAACTCTGGAATCACCGAACTACAGCAGGCACTTGAAGAGGTGGCCAACGGAGGCTCATGGTTTTCAAATGAGCTTCTTCGAAAAGTTATCGTATCCATCGGTAAAAATAGCTCTAAGAGAGCACAATTAGATCTCTCCACCCGCGAATTAGAGGTCTTAAATCTCATTTGCGAAGGATTCACTAACGAACAGATAGCGAACCAACTCAATTTAAGCGCAGACACCATAAAATATCATCGATCAAATATTTTTGCCAAAACCGATGTCACAAATGCCGCCGCACTTGTAATGTTTGCTATTCGCAATAAATTAATCGAAGTCTAAAAGCAATGGGCCTACTACAAACTAAACTTTAAACTCAATGAACGTCATACTTATAGTAGAGGATGATTTTCCAAATTATCTCCTCATTAAAAATCACCTTGAAAACACCAAGGCTATCACTATTTTGGCAAAAAACGGAATTGAAGCTGTTGACTACATCAGAAGCAATAACGACATCTCTTTGGTTCTAATGGATCTACGAATGCCTGCCATGGATGGGTTTTATGCTACAAAAATCATAAAATCTCTCCGTCCCGATCTCCCGGTAATTGCGCAAACCGCTTATTTTGCAAGCGATAATAAAAATCTTGTTGAAGAGGCTGGCTTTGATGAATATATCCGTAGGCCTTACACCGAAGAAGAGCTTTTAGAAAAAATAAGACCTTTTCTAAAATAACTCATCAAAACATCCCTTTCAGATGATTTCAATCATATAACTCTCTAATCCTTTTCATTTCTTTTGCATAAATCATTTGAACGTAATATCATGCGCAAACTACTCTTTGCAACCATCGCAACTTACACGATTATTTCGCTTACAGCATGCCAAAATAGAGGCATTGAGAAGAGCAACTCCACATCAACTCCAACCAATATTGTCGTAAAAGATAGCCTGCTCACACCCGAGTTGCTGTTACAAATACCTCGAGTTGGTAACGTATCAGTTTCGCCTAACGGAAAGGAGATTCTTTTTACAGTTACAAAGGTTAATATTGATAAAAACAAAGGAGATTCTGAGCTCTACACCATGGCAACATCGGGCGGAAATCCAACGTGCATAAAAGATGCATCTCACTCCATTAACACGATTAAATGGGGTGTCAACTCCAACAATATCTACTATTTATCAGATATCAATGGCGTAAATCAACTATTTAAAATGGATAACAAAGGTAACAACGCTCAACAGTTAACCTTTGGATCGATAGAGATCGTGGACTATAAACTTTCGCCTGATGAATCCGCCATCATTCTAATCACACCTGTTCAAATAAAACCCCTTCCTCAAGAGCGCCATCCCGATATGCCTAAAGCAAATTTTAGAGTAGAAGAAGATGTTATGTATCGCCATTGGGACGAATGGGAAGATGGCAAATTTAACCACATCATCTTGGCCAGCCTGAAAGAAGACAAAATTAACCTTACTGATAATGATGTTAAAAACAACAAAAACTGTATCGATATCCTACACAATGAGCCTTTTGATTCTCCAGTTAAACCGTTTGGCGATATTGAAGAGATCACATGGACACCCGATGGCTCTAAAATCATATACACTTGTAAAAAACTAGAGGGCAAAAGATATGCTCTCTCTACAAATTCAGATCTCTACATCTACGACATAAACTCAAAAACCACCTCCAACTTAACACATGGAATGATGGGTTACGATAGAAATCCCGCGATCTCACCCGATGGAACCCTTCTAGCATGGGAAAGCATGGAGAGAGACGGATACGAAGCCGACAAAAACCGACTTTTCATCATGGATCTCAAAAGTGGCACAAAGGTCGATTACACCTTAGGATTCGATCAAAACGTAGCTAATTTAAATTGGGACATTGATAATAGAACAATCTATTTTACTAGCGGAATTCAAGCTACAGAACAGATCTATGCTCTAAATACAACAAGCAAAGTCATCACAAAAATCACCAATGGCCAGCACGATTACAATTCGATATATCTTGAAGAGAACAACATAATTGGCACTAAAACCTCCATGAGTTCCCCTTCTGAGATATACTCTATTGATAAAAATAGTGGGAATGAGAAACGTTTAACCTATTTTACCGATGAAGTGCTATCCAAAATAAAAATGGGTAAAGTTGAAAAGCGCTGGATTAAAACAACTGATGGCAAAGAGATGCTCACTTGGGTGATTTATCCTCCCAACTTTGATCCATCAAAAAAATATCCTACTCTACTCTATTGTCAAGGAGGGCCACAAGATGCAGTGAGTCAATTCTGGAGCATTCGATGGAACTTCCAACTTATGGCGGCTAACAACTACATTGTGGTGGCACCCAACAGAAGAGGATTGCCTAGTTTTGGGCAGGCGTGGAACGAACAGATTAGTGGAGACTATGGAGGTCAAAATATGCTAGACTACTTCTCTGCTATTGATTTAATAGCTAAAGAGCCGTTTGTGGATAGTAGTAATTTAGGCGCAATTGGAGCTAGTTACGGTGGCTTTTCAATTTATTGGATCGCAGGAAATCACAACAATCGATTCAAGGCTTTCATCTCGCATTGCGGAATCTTCAACCTCGAACAGATGTACTCAACCACCGAAGAGAGTTTCTTCACTAATTTTGATCTCAAAGGAGCGTATTGGGACACACAAAACAGTGCAGCTCAAAAAAGCTATAGCTTCTCGCCCCATAAATTTGTCAAAAACTGGGACACCCCTATTTTAGTAATTCATGGAGCTCAAGATTTCAGAATCCCCGAAGAACAAGGAATGGGAGCTTTCAATTCGGCTATACTAAAGGGAGTACCTGCTCGATTTTTGTACTTTCCTAATGAAAATCATTGGGTTCTCTCACCTCAAAACGGAGTTGTTTGGCATCGAGAATTTTATTCATGGCTTGATAAATGGCTAAAAAAATAGAACACTAAAAATAGAAGCTGCTTTAATTGTATATACTTAGAAAACAAGCAATTAAAGCAGCTTCATCATTACAAGGAAGAGCAAGATGTTTACATCGGAAGAACTAGAATCTTACAATCTCAATTTTAAAGAAGATATCATTGGTAAATTTGGCAAAAGCTACATCGTAGAGTCAAAATTTAACAAGCAAAATTTCATTCTCAAAGAGATAACACATCCTTCTCAAATTGAATTTTTATCGCACGGTGGCGATCAAGTGTTAATGAATTTAAGCCATCCCTTAATCCCGAAAACAGAGAGAATTATATGGGAAGGATCAAAAAGAGCATTTATACTTCGCGCCTTTCATGAGGGTAAAGATTTAAAACAGATAATTTCAAACAGAAAAATCCACAACTCATTCTCCACTAAAGAGTTCGTTAATTACTTCATCCAACTTCTCGAAGCACTAGAATACCTTCATTGTCAAAACATAATTCATCAAGACATTAAACCCTCAAACATCATTATAAATAAGACAAACTGTTTTCTTATTGACATTGAACAAGCGCGCACAAGAAGTTATATTTCAATTAACAAAACACCCTTTGCCCTACTCTACTCACCTCCCGAAATGGTTTTAAACTTTCAATCGTTAATCGACGAGCGGGCAGACATTTATTCAGTAGGTATATCTCTCTACGAAACAATTACGCGCAAAAGGGCCTTTGAAAACCTAGATCCAGAATTTACAATGAATCTGCAACTTACCTATCCCCTTACAAACAACCACAATATTGACAAATCACTCTTTGCAATTATTAAGAGAGCAACAATGAAAGGGCAATTCCCTAAACCGCCATCACTTCTAACTAAGAGAGAGATCGAAAACATATTATCATCGGGAATAAGCCAACGATATACCACAGCCGCAGAAATGAGATTAGCACTCATGAACTGGATTGACGAAACATCGCAAAAGAAGAGTTGGAAATTCTGGAAATAAGAGTTTAAATCACCATCAATTTCGAATAGTCGAAACCAAAACACAGATTATCTGTTTTAAAATAAAGTGGTTTAAAACCTAGTAACGCAAAACAGATGAATAAAACAATTATAATTACAGGAGCATCTTCGGGCATTGGCCGCGAAACAGTAAAATACTTTAGCCAAAAGGGGTGGAATGTAGCTGCTACAATGCGTAATCCATCTACAGAAACCGAGCTAACTAAACTACCGAATGTTACTCTTTACACCCTCGATGTAACCTCAAACGAAAGCATCAATATCGCTATTGAGCAAATTTGGACTAAATACAAAAAGATTGATGTCGTTGTCAACAATGCGGGATATGGGCTAATTGGGACATTCGAAGGTGCAACCGACGAACAAATCCAAAATCAATTTAACACCAATGTTTTTGGATTAATGCGTGTTACAAGAGCAGCTCTACCTCATCTTCGCCTCCAAGGCTTCGGACGAATTATAAACATATCATCAATTGCTGGAATTATATCTCTACCGCTCTATTCACTCTACAATGCATCAAAATTTGCAATAGAAGGATTTACAGAGTCACTCCACTATGAATTAAAGCAATTCAACATTAAAGTTAAACTAATAGAACCTGGGCCAATTGATACAAACTTCAACAGCAAATCAAAAATAGAAATTTGTACCGAATCTCTCCCTGAATATCAAGAATATGAAGATTGCGTAAACTATTTCTACAACAAAAACTTCGAAAACGCAGAGCATCCCATCGTAGTGTCAAAAAGAATTTACAAAGCCGCTACAACAAAGAGTAACAAAATTAGATATTCAGCGGGGTTACAAGCTCAACTATTTACTACTTTAGCAAAAATTATCCCTAACACATTTTTACGCACTATTGTGAATTTTGTAACTCTGCACAAATGAAAAGTTATAGTTTCTTGATCTTTTTTGGAATTGTTTTATCAATACACCTATTAGTTAATTACTTCATTTACTACCGTGTAAGTGCAGGCCTATCTGAGACACCCAAACTTCTAATGGTCACAAAATGGATTCTTCTTCTACTAACACTCTCCTATCCTATTGGTCGATTTCTAGAAGGCGTTTGGTATCATCCCATTAGCAACACGCTCCATTGGCTAGGAGCCTTCTGGTTCTCAGGAATGCTTTACTCAATTCTTTTAATAATTGTATTAGATTTGCTGAGAGCCTCTAACCACTTTTTATCATTTATACCATCAAATTGGTTATCAGACTATGGGAACCTAAAGTTTTTAACAACAGTAACGATTGCCTCGCTCGTGATACTCATTACTTTAGGCGGCCATATAAATGCATGGAATCCAAGAATTTCAAAACACACAATCACGATTAATAAAAGCGGCACAAACCTAAAGAGTTTGAAAATTGTTGCAGCATCCGATATTCATTTAGGTACAATTATTGGCCCCAGAAAAACAACAAAACTCATCAAAACAATTAATTCTCTTAATCCAGACATTGTTCTTTTTGCTGGAGATGTTATCGATGAAGATATAAAACCAGTACTCAAACAAAACCTCGGAGTAAATCTACTTAAATTAAAGTCAAAATACGGCACTTTTGCATGCCTAGGCAACCATGAATACATCGGCGGGGCAGAAAGTGCTGCAAACTACCTTAAAACGCACGGAGTAACAATTCTAAAAGACTCATCGACACTCATTGATAATAGTATATATATTATTGGAAGAGATGATAAAGACAAAACACGATTTTCTGGCTCACCAAGAAAATCTATAAGTGAACTAACAGACTCTCTTAATAGAGACAAACCGCTAGTGCTTCTTGATCATCAACCATTTAATTTACCAACAACGGCCGAAAATAAAATCGACTTACAAATTTCAGGACACACACACCACGGACAATTGTGGCCAATGAATTACATCACATCGGCAATTTTTGAAGTAAGCAGTGGGTTTAAAAAAATAGGAGAAAGTAATTTTATAGTCTCAACAGGCTATGGAACTTGGGGGCCTCCTGTTAGAATCGGAAATAGACCAGAAATTTTGGAGATAACACTAATTTTTAATTAATTTGAATTAAAAAAATTATGGAACCAAAATTACTTGGAGTTTGCCTCTGGATTGCACAAAAATTAGCACTTGATGTTAATATTATTAGAATAGGTTTCGCTGTTCTAACCATTTTAGGAATCGGAACTCCTATAATCGCTTATCTAGTAATATTTGTACTTCTTCGACTCAAATTCATCGAATAAAAACAATGCGTAGTGTGCTTATTCTTAACAGCACACTACGATTAAATATCTTTCAAATAGACTTCATTCTCCATGGCGCGAATCTTCTCGTCAAAACCATCCAAGATCGACTCAATTTTCAAACTATCGTCAACAGAAGAGTGCTCGCTGCTTGAAAAACCATTACTCTGAAGAACTTCTAAAACAGCACCAATGCTCAATTGATTTATATCATAGGCGGGCTGATAAAAGGTAGAGCCGGTATTATCATAATTTATCTCAGAGAGCAACTTACATTGCACGAGCTCATACAACACACTCTTTACTAACCTAATTGAGAGTTTCAATTCAATTGATATCTGTGAGGAGTTCAACGGAGGTTCACCAGCCTTAAAGTGCTTAACCAACTTATGCATAATTAAGAGTGAGACCAATCGCTTATATTTAAAGCTAATGCGCGAGGAATCAGTCTCATAAATCAAACTTCTAGCATTTTGATGTGCAAAGGCTACCTCCGCTCCAAAAAGCACAATTAACCAACTCATCTGCAACCACACCAAAAACAGTGGTAAAGCAGCAAAACTACCGTAGATAGCATTATAATTAGATACGCCAACTTGAAAATGGATATACCCAAACTGCAATAGTTGAAATAGAGTTCCAGCAATGACGCCACCAAACAGAGCCGAAGAGAACTTAACTCGTGCATTTGGCATAATAAAAAACAACATTGTGAAGCTTATCCACACTAAACTATATGGTATTAAATTAGCCAAAAAATAGCCAAATGAATTTAACACAGGTATTTCAGACAACTTCACACTAAAGAGAACGATAACACTTCCTGAAGAGACTAAGAAGAGTATGGCTACAAGCATGAGTGAGATATAATCACTAAACTTTCGAATAAAACTACGTGGTCTATTTATCTTCCAAATGTCGTTAAATGAAGACTCAATATTTCCGAGAACATTCATTACCGACCACAAAACCATGGCAAAACCCACTCCTGCAATCATTCCACCTTGAGTATTTTCGAGATATCTCATAGCAAAATCAGTCACCCATTTAGCAACCTCTTCATGTCCTTCCAATCGTGTAGCTAATTGCGACTCTAAACTCTTATCAAATCCAAATCCTTTAGCCAATCCAAAGGCCATCGCAGCAACAGGAACGACAGAGAGCAATGAATAGTATGTTAAAGCAGAAGCCTTATCCTGACACTTATCTCTAATAAACTCACGAATCGAGATAATAAATAGACGAATGAAGTTTATAACACTTGCACATGTAGTACCAATGCGCAAATGTGTAGGACTCCCATATACAAGATGAGAATACAAAGACTTAAAATCTAAAGCAAATTGTTTCATGGAATTAAAAGTAAAAGCAAGTCTATAAGCCGGGTTCTGTACCTCTTTTCAAAGGTGCTTATCATTTATCTAGGTCTGTAATCACTTACAAACTCAAGCAACCTACCCCTCTCAAAAACCATTTCTGGAAACAAGGCGAGCAACCTCGTGGAAACCCTTTGAGATGTATTTGGTCTTGCAACACATGATGCGTACAACTAACTTAGTTGCCTAAGCTATTGGTGAGCTCTTACCTCGCCTTTTCACCCTTACCGTAAACGGCGGTTGTTTTCTGTTACACTAATATGCCCTCACGAACATCTTCCCGTTAGGAAGCATGATGCTCTTTGTTGCCCGGACTTTCCTCTAATAAATAGCGATAAGCCGACTTGCTTTATGCTGCAAAGATAGTATTATTACTCGATTTTATATGGAGTATATTTAGATAACTCAACTAAAAATGCACCTTTGTAGCCATTTTGCTTAGCTCGTTCTAACTCACCTGACGAGTCTTTACCCAAAAACTCACCAACACAATAGCGGTAAATCTTATCTTTCATATAATACTCTTGAACAGTATCGTACTCCTTAAAATGGCTCAAATAGACTGGAAATCTAAAGGCACTTAACTGAACAGTATATGTCTTATTTGGATCAATCACTAAAGCAGCATTGCTAGAAGACTCTCCTAACGAATAACGGTTAGTATTAACCACAAATGATTGTTCATACCCCAAAGCCTTAATACGTGCTAAATCATTAGTTGCTTCAGCTGATGTATGATATTCACCAACCGTATAACGAACAAACTCATCATTGCAATCCCACTCACGAGCTAACTCAATTTTAGTGAAGAAATTTGGATCAGTTGGCGACTCTTTTAGTGCAAGTATCTGTATTGCATAATATGGAGATGTAGCACTCTCAGTAGGAATAATTTTCTTAGTAGTACGCAAACCCTCAAGCTTATCTTGTGAGTAAAGTGATGCGACAATAAATATTAAGAATGCAGCAACTATTTTAATTCTCATAATTAACAAATCTTTGTTCTGAAGATACTAAATAACAAATCAAAAACTATTTCAACATGCGCCATACAACAACTTCAACGCGTCTATTTACTAAATGAGTCGCATTGTCGCAAGTTACACCACGTTTACATTTATTAATAATATATCTCTCTCCGTATGAACGAGGAATAATATTCTCATCTTGAACGCCCTTTTGAATCATCAGCTTCTCAATCTTTTCAGCCATTTGCTGCGAAGTATTAAGATTTGCCAACTTATCGCCTCGTGCCTCAGTATGACCATTTAATTTGATTACAATATTAGGATTTTTCAACATATAAGCAGCCAAAGCATCAATAGTTTTTTCACCCTCTGGTGTAATTTGAGTTCCAACATAAGGAATAACCATTCCACTTATATCATCTAAAACAGGATTATTGAAAATCGGAGTTAATGAAAAACCGCTCTTATTAAGCTCTTCAATCTCCATAATGTTAACAACCATCTTCTTAGCATTAAAATCGGTTCCTTTTGAAATCATAATCTCAAACTCCCTATCTTCAACTCTTGAACCCTCTGGAATAGTTAAAGAGAATTTGCCAGAAGCATCAGATGTCGCAGTACCCACAACCATTCCAGTAGTTAAATCTTTAAGTTCAATTTTTGCGCCAGAAACTGGCGTGCCATTAAAAGTACTAATAATCGCAGCACTCAAAGAGGTAGGTAAAATAACTTTAGGTGCTTCAACCACAGGAGGCACAACAACCGGAATAACAACTGGTGTTTCAATTGGAGTTTCAATAGGTGATTCAACAGGAGTCTCAACAGGTTTCTCAACAACAGGTTCTTCAACCTTTGGCTCATCTGTAGATAAAATATCTACAGAAAAAATCGCATCATTATTTCCAACTCCCAAACGAGTTGAAGACATAAAACCACGATTAGGGTTCGTCGGATCAATCACATAACCAAAATCGTCTTTTGTATCATTAAAAGGCTTTAACATATTGGTAATATTTCCCCATTTATCGCCATTTTTAGTAGCAGTATAAAGGTCCAATCCGCCAAAACCATTTCGTCCATCAGATGAAAAGATCAACACATTCTCTTTAGATATAAAAGGGAACACCTCATCTCCAAAAGTATTAATCTCAGAACCAGCATTCTTAACCTCACCTAAACTACCATTTTTACTTCTTTCACAATAATAAATATCCTTCCCTCCATATCCACCAGGTTTGTTTGAGACAAAATAAAGAAATCTATTGTCGGGAGAAACTGCAGGATGAGTACACGAATAAGCGTCATTATTAATGGGCAACTCCGTTTCATTACCCCAATCTTTTCCATCATACTCAACAGAAAAGACTTTTAAAATACTCTCCCCACCTTTAGCTCTAACAGCACGTGAATAATACATCATTGAGTTATCGGATGTAAATGAAATTGATCCGATGTGTGTTGGATATATTAATTTCTTAGAAAATATTCTTTTAGTAGGTTGAATTTTCCCATCTACAATCTCAGAATAATATAAATTCAAAATTTCATATCCTTGCTTGTCAAGTGTCTTTTTACCACCCTCCTCCGAAGCTGAAGAGTAAACTACACCCCCTTTATAATATTGAATCCCAAATGACAATCCACCTGTATATAATTCTGACACGGGGTTAACACGAACATTTTGATTAAACATTTGGTTCTCTTGAGCCCATTTACAAGCAGCGATTAATTCATCAATTTGAGTTGGATTAGATCCAGCCTTCTTAGCCTTCTCATAAGCATCAATTGCACCCTCATAAAATCCGAATTTATGTGAAGCCAATGCAAATAAAAGAATCTGATCACCTTGTAATTTATCCTGATTATCGTTTAGAATTGTAAAGGCATTATCAATGTCATTTAAATTATAATAACATATAGCCTTATTAATAGTCGTTTGAACATCAAGTGTTAAGCCCTCAGCTTCGGCTTTCTTATAACACTCCATTGCTGCAAAATACTCTCCTTTTAACAATAGCTTATCTCCCTTTTTAGTGATACTATTTTGAGCACATAAGCTACTACTTAACAGCGCAAATATAGAAAAGAGAAGTATAGATGTAATTTTCATATTGATAGTCTTTCAAAATCAAAAATAAATATATCAAAAAAAATTAGAAATACCTAATTGAACGCATTCCCGCGCGTTTATTTAATGAAAAATCATATTGCAAACCGATTTCATGAGTACCCGCCTTCGAAAAATGGTTAATATCAGAGAAGGTGAAATCAAATGAGTAACGCAGGGTAAATTGTCTATTAATAATATAATCCGTTAAAAGAACGATATCATTTAAAGAGCGATAGGACAATCCTAACCAAAATCTATTAGCTAATAATGCCGAAACAGAAACATCAAATTGAATAGGAGAGCCATAAACCTGCTTGAAAAGAAGCGTTGTTTTCATTTGTGTTTCAATAATCTTATACAAATATCCGCCATAAATATACATGTGAGTATTCTTCATATCAAATGTACTCTTATAACCTTCATTATTAGGATCGAAATTATTATTCAAAAACTTTGGAATAGATAATCCAATAAAATATTTTTCAGCATAATAATAAGCTCCGAAACCAAAATTCACACCCAATTTGGAGTACTTAGCAGCAAAATTGGGATCTAAAGTGTTATCAAGAATAGCTTCGGTGCCATCATAAATGAAGGATTGTAAACCGGCCTGTAGTCCAAGAGACAATATATGACCCTTCTTTGCTATAGGCAACTTATAGGAACCTGCTACAAAAAAATCAAACGTATTAGAAAATCCAATATGATCGTTTTGAAACACCATACCGACACCAATAGGCGTATCATCGATAGGTCCATGGATATTAAAACCATCGGTCATTGGTGCTCCTTCGAACCCAACCCATTGACTTCTGTGTACAATAAGTCCACTTAAAACATCTCTAGTTCCATTATACGCCGGATTTAACAATCCTTGATTGGCAATATAGTTACTATACTGTGCCTGATCTTGAGAGTAAGCCAACCCACCCCCAAGACAGAGAACAATTAGTATAAATAGCAGCTTTTTCATCTCTATGAAATAAAATCTAAAACAATCCAGAACAAATTACCTTCTCAACTCAATAAAACCGTTATACTCCTCTTTATTTAATACTCCATTTACATTGAAAGTAACCTTATAAATATAGAAGTATGTACCATTTGGCAACACATCACCAATAGATATGAGATTAGCATTTGCATGTCCATCCCACTTATTATCGTACGATTTATCTTTTGAACGATAAACAAGTGAGCCCCAACGATTATAGATCTCAAGTTCAGACTCCTCTGTACTATAAGCATATATAGTTGTTATCACGAAATAGTCGTTTATTCCATCTCCGTTTGGCGAGAATGCATTTGGTATCAAGAAGGTACGCGAACCAATATCCTTATTACCAACAAATATCCAAACTAAAGCTGTATCAGCTCTATTAGGGACATCTTTATTTATAACCGCATAACGTATTGAATCCTTTCCAAAAAAGGTTGGAGACTTAACATATGTAAATAAACCACTAACGGAATCCAGAGAAATATCGGGATTTAATCCTCCATGAACTAAGCGATAAACAATATTTGCTTTAGGATTAATTGCAGGGTCACCTTCAATATCAAC
>JAGPHP010000189.1 GCA_018055415.1 Breznakibacter sp.
GATATATCCATCACTAATTGTAGGTTTAACAACTAAATTATTGAATTGTGAGGCTGAAATTGATGTGCTTATTGATAACGTTTTTGACAAAGTTTGATCGCTTGAAATTGTAATACTTTCGGTAAGTGTATTATATCCAACTTTTGATATCGTAAGTGTTTGAGCGCCATCCATAACTCCCTTGAGTATGGCTACTCCGCTTGCATTAGTGGTGGCTTCAACTAAACCAATTTTCACCAATGCCCCTTCAAGTGCCACTCCCAACTCTTTTACTTCTACGGTTATTTCGCGGCAAGTAGCAACAGTTAATGAACTGCTATTAGACCTCACGTTTGGCGAGATATAATTTGTTTGTATGGAATAACTATACTCTTTGCACAGATTCGCTTCGTTGGTGTATTGATAGTTTTCAAATCCATTAAGGGTTTTAATTATGGCTCCATCCCTCACTATTTGATATTCAATGTTGCCAGATGTTTCGGGTGTTGAAGTGTGATTTTGTGATTGTGCCGTAAGCGGAGCATACGAATTGTTGATGTTCTTTAACTTAATATCATCAATTAACAAGGCATATTTGTCGTTTGACACACAGTTTATTGCCAAATAGACCTTTTTGCCAGCATAAGCTGAGAGATCATAGCTGTAATTTGTCCATGTTGAAGGTACCTCGAGGGTAGTCTCAGTGTGTAGTTTTATGAAATCACCTGTGTTTGAGGTGTTTTCAGAGATTAATACCCTCATTTCTTCAAGTCCCCAAACGTCATTGGCAGTTCGTGCAAATAATTCAAGGTAGTCGCCTGTAGCAATCGTTATTTGAGGCGTAATTATCCAGTCGTTATTTGGTTTGTTTTCCGACCAAAATGATACTGCCATTTGCGTACCAGAGTGGGGTTCAAAATAGTCATTTATCCCACCATAACTACCATCAAAAACCACAAAGGAGCTGTTGACGCTACTGTTTGGATAATCAAAGGCCCCATAACCACCAGCTAGTCCATTGTCTAAATCGGCAAGCGACCAACCACCTATGGCAGTAGCACCCCAAGGCGCATATTGCTCAAATGATTCGTCAATTACAGGATTCCAACTTAGTGTTACCGATTTGTAATTCTTTGAAATTGAGAAATTAGACGGAGTAATGGCCTCTATTGGTAATAGATCAACTGTTAAAGAGAGCGGTGTGTTGGCATATCTATTAACCATTTTAGTTTGAAAACCATCCTTCCAAACTTTAATAGATTCCCAATTTCGGCTAGGATAGGTGCTAATTGTTGCAACGCCAAGCGCGTTTGTGGTAACCGTATCCATACCCAAGCAAACGGATGCATTTGCTAATGGCGTTGCGTTGCTTGTTACGGTAATGGTGTGATTTATGGGAGATAAAATTGGGGTTGATTTAATTGATAAGGAATCAATATAAACTCCATTTCCATTTAAAATATAGGTTTGAAAAGCAATCTGGAAAGGCTCACTCGATATCGGTAGGTCTATGTCAGCATTTCTCCAGTTTGGAATATCGGTTTTAAAAGACACGAGAGTAGTCCAGTTGCTGCTTGATCGTAATTTGTAGAGCACTATAAGAGAGTCCTGATCGTTGTAGTAAGCTGGTTGAGCATGCTTAAAGGTGAGTCGGTGGTTTGACGCTGGTGTTACAAATGTTGGCGATATGAGTCGCGAAATATTATACCCCTCCTGCGTTTGTGCAATGGCAAGAATGGTCGTGTCGGGATCAAGTTTATCTACAGGGCTAGGGATGCCATAATAGGCGCCATTTTGATAGTTCCACAAGGTGTTCGCGCCTGCAATCCATTGCTGAGTCCAATTGGTTAAAAGATTCAAAATGGGCTCATTCCAAGGGAATATTTTTTCTGTTTTATTTGTATAAGCAAATGTGGTAAGTGGAGTAGAGTAAGTAGCGCCAATTTTACTCCATATCTTATAGTAATATGTGGTGTTTGGTGTAAGTCCTGTATGCAAATATGAAGTCATCGTCCCTGTTTCGATAACTGTTCCTTCTCCGTTTGGAAGAATATCATTATCATTGTAGCTAACCCCATCTAAAGGCTCACCAAAAGTTGGATTTGTGGAAAAAGCAACCATCACCGGGTCGCTATTGGTTGATAAGCTCCACTTTAAGTTTACTTCGGTGTCAATTAACGATTCAGCGCTAAAGCTTAAAGGCGATCCATTTTGCAAAGCCATAAAATCGAACGAAATAACACTGTTTGCAATCTCTTTTATATTGGTAATGCTTTTGTTTGTATTACTATTTGCCCAACTTTTAAGATTTGGCGAAGTGACATCGGTAATAGATGTAATTCCACCAGCACCCGGAAATGGACAACCAGCAGTGTTTGTGTAGCCTCCCGATGCTGATTTAAGGTACATTCCCTGATGTGAATCCACATTAATGTCATTGTAGTAGGTGTGCGATTCAATCCACGAACTGTCAACATGATAGATCAGCAGTCCTTTGCCTGGTATCATCTTGTCAAAACCAACTTGTACGCGATTTTCTAAATAGAAAAACTCTTTAGGGGTTGATGTGGGAATTTTATAAACAGTTGGGATACTCTGTATTGGGCTTAGTGTGAGCGTTTGCGGGGTGTTGATGATTTGTTCGTTAGCCCAACCAAGGTGAATCTTCAAAAGGGGATTCATGTGTGCAGGGCAAGCACCATCCTGTAACGTAGGATTCTGAGTATCATAGCTACCGTTGTAGGCGCCTCCACCCATCAAGTCCCAATCACCAGTTCCGGCAAATAAACCACCCGATTCGCTATAATCGGTGTCGTAAAAGTCGGGAACTCCAAAAAGATGCCCAAACTCATGTACCATAACTCCTAGACTAGCCATTTTGCCTGTTACGTCAAATAATTCAGGTTGCATGGAGTAGGAGTTTATAACCACGCCATCAAAGGTTCGATCTGCGGCGTTGGGTTTATAATCATTAAGTTCACCCTGATGAGACCAAATGTCGGTACTATTTCCCGAAGTCTCTTGCCCTAATCCTTGGTGAACAATTGTGACAGCATAAAGAGAAGACCCATTTTTTTCGTAGAGCGAAAAATTTACCTGCGAATCGGCTGCTTTGATAGCATCATAAGCAAACTCCGCCCATTTTGAAGGATTACCATAATAGTCGTGGGCTTTAGGGACTGTTACCCATACTGTTACATCGGTTGTGATGTCTATTTTATTACTGGAGTTTTCTATATAATAATCTCTAAAACTACCAATTTTGTGGTAGTTTGGATAATTCATTATACTGTCAAAGTCTTCTGTTTTGAATATTTCAGTTCTGTCACTGAATTTAGCTAAAATTAATATGTTTTTGCGAGCCCCACTTGTTGGGAAGTTTATGGTAGATGCCTTTAATTTATTGCTCTTTAACGTGTTGTTTTTCTGCCTTTCTATCAACTCTTTAACTCCAATCTCTTTCTTTAATGAGGAAAGGAGTTTTTTCTCTGTTGATGTGCGATTTTCAATATTATGAACAATTATGTTTGAAGCAGTGGGTTCAGTTGATTTGAGATTTGAGAGATAGACAAAATAACCCTCTTTGTTGAGAGCAATACGATAATTGTCGGTGGTTGTTACCCAATTGCAATGCTCGTCTCCATTAATTTTTATG
This sequence comes from Breznakibacter sp., assembly GCA_018055415.1. GTDB lineage: Bacteria > Bacteroidota > Bacteroidia > Bacteroidales > Marinilabiliaceae > JAGPHP01. Next base: position 3,635 of record JAGPHP010000189.1, read on the forward strand.
GTAATGACTTCACCGCTGGGTTGAGTGTAGCTGCGTGGTTGAGGGTGTGCAATCACTGCGTACGCCACGTTGATGATAGTAGTAATTGCAAATAATATGAGCAATAATATACCTTTTCTCATTTCTATTTGTTTAATAATTGGTTGTAAATAAAAGAATCATGTAATCTATTAGGCTTGAGCCAATTGAGAAGATTACATGATTTATGGTGATATAAATATGTCTGCAAAAATCGTGCTCTATTTCTTTGTTTTTACTTTAACCTCATCCGTTGGAATCTGCATGGGGAGATAGAAGTAGAAAGCTGATCCTTGGTTGAGAGCAGATTTTACCTGTATCTCACCACCCAACAAAAGTACAAGTTTTTTTACGATACTCAATCCTAGACCAACACCACCGTAAAGTTCTCTATTATCTTGTTCTACTTTGCGGAAGGGCTCAAAAATGATGTCTAAATTCTTTTCGTCAATTCCAAGTCCAGTATCTTCCACACAGAAGAATAAAATCTCCTCCTCCACAGGTAGAGGTGATTTGAACACAAATCCCTTATTTCGCAGAAGAGCATAGTATTCGTGCTTTGCCGTAATTTTCACCCATCCTCGTTTTGTGAACTTAAGGGCATTACTGGCTAAATTTGTGATAATCTGTTTGAGACGAGTAGGGTCGGTAGTAATTACTAAATCTTCTAACTCGCTATTTAAGTCTAACACAAATTCGGTGTTTTGGTTCTGATTTTCAAATGTTAATGTTTGGTATAGCTGGGTAA
>JAGPHP010000190.1 GCA_018055415.1 Breznakibacter sp.
ATTTAACGATGTCGCAATACTCGGCACTCGATGAAATAAAATCCTCAGCTTGTCTAACACTTAGGCCCTTGTCCATCATCATGGTAAGGCCATTTTCTCTAGGCTTTAAAGGTCTCTCCGGAAAAAATGGTAACTTATAATTCATCATTATCTGATATTTCGTTTATAAAATCTGCTAAAAGCGGTTCATTCATTATCTCAGGGTAATACTCTAATAAAATTCTAAGATCTTCGGGACGCATATAAACCCCCTTTTTAAGAGCATTTAAGGCGTTTTCTAACTCTCCACGTTCCATCCAAATGATGACGCTAAGATAGTATAAAGAAAAATTCTCATTCTCAAAAAGATCAATTTTTGAGAATAATTTTTCTAAATCCTTCTCCGATATTTCATGGCGTAAGAAGTAGAGTTCAAGCCATGCAGCGGTGTCATGTTCATTTAATAAAATCGTCTTCTTGAAGAACTTTATTGCAGTTGGATTTTTCTTTAGCGAAAAATAGCACTTTCCAATGCTAAAAGTTATATCACTACTTTCAGGCGATATCTCATGAGCACTCTTAAAGTTCTTTAAAGCACCTTTGTAATCGCCCATTTCATAGAGGCAATTGCCCATTCCTACATATCCTTCGCTGTTTAACTCATTAAGAGTAACCATGAGGTTGAAGTATTTGTAGGCTTGTGTGTAATTTTCAAGCTGTTCAAAACAATCGGCTATGTATGGGTAAACGGGCTCTGCAAAAGGGAGAAATGAGGCGTGTTCGAGATAGTAATCTAAAGCCGTCTCAAAATCACCAATCTGAGCATAGCAACTTCCCAAATTAAACATCGCCTCCACATTGATTGGATTAATCGCAAGAGAATAGAGGTAAGCGTCGATAGCTTCATCAAAGCGATTATCTTTATTTAATGTGTTACCAATATTGTACCACACATTCTCCAAAAATGGGTCTTGTTCAATGAGTGCTTTGTAAGACTCAAGAGCTTTTTCAAAATCAAATAGATTTTCGCTGGCTACGCCAAACTCAAAAAGAACAGCTTTATGTGATCGGAACTGAGCATCAAGCGATTTAATATATTTAATAGTTTCTTCGTAATATCCGTAAAAGTTAAGTTGATTACAGATGTCTAAAACAAGATCCTCAAACTCTTCACCCTGGTCAATGCCCAAGAAATGTGCTCTTTTAAGATATTGAAGTCCCTCTTCCAGATTGCTCTGATAGAGGTAGAGTGATCCTAAGTGAAGGAATACGTCTGGATCGTTTGATTCAATTTTGGAAAGAAGAAGAAGTATAGTTTTTGCTTCGTCAAAGCGAGCTGAATCCATTAATAGTGTAGCCTTTCTCAACATGAGCGAAGTTGCCATTGGATGTTGATTAAGCCCAATTTCAATAGCTTCTAGCGCACGTTCAAAGTTACCAGTTTCGATATAATAGTCGTGGATAATCTCAATTTGATGCACATCAAAGTAGGCATCACTCGGATTATCTGATCTTCTCTCAAATCGATTAATAGCCTCTCTATCTTCGTTTCTGTCTCGTCGAGGGAAGTGGTGCATCGTATCTTGGTTGCATATTTATGGTACAAAAATAGCCATTTTTTCGGAAATAACCGATTCTAGAAGAGTTAGATATGAACAATCCTCTATTCAAACCATAAATAAAAGGCGTAAATAGAGGATTTTATAAACAATTGAGACTGTTATTCTGGTTGATGCGTCTTACGCAAAAGATCGTTCACTGTTTTAACAGGGTTAAATGTGATAATTGGAACCTCCACAAAGAGGGTAATCCACTCGGCCATAGCACCATTCCACAGTCCGGGTAGCTCCATTGCTTTAAGCGGTTTGCCGCTTTGCGACTTCTCTGATATAAAACCCGCTTTATGGTCAACAAAATCTTGGAGAGCATATTTTTCGCCTTTATAATTCTTTGTTGCCACCACTAAATCCACTGGATTAAAATGGGTACTTGTTTTAAGAAGAGATAGTTGTTGCGTATTTTTAGCATCAACCTGCGAACTCTCTACAATTTGAAGTGAAACGGATCCATCGGTTGCTTTGCACCAAAATGGTCCTCCGCCAGCTTCACCTTCGTTTTTAACCATTCCACACACTCGTAACGGTTTAGAAAGTGCTAGTTTTGCGGCATTTCGCTTGTCAATACTACTCAAGGAGGAGAGATGAGTTGGTAGCACCCCTTTCCATTTTTGATCAAATTGTTCAAGAATGGTATTTAGTTTTTGCTCATCAAGAGCTTCGTAATCAAGTGATTTAAGTGTGGCGAAAATATCAGACTGGATCTCGATAAGTAATCCTCCAATCATCTTTTTGTTACGAATGGTCTCACCAAGAAGATGGTTAATAACCACATTGTCGATATTCTTTATGAAGATAATATCAGAATCTAAATCATTGAGATTCTCAATCAGAGCACCATGGCCCGATGGACGGAAGAGAAGCTCTCCATTCTCTTTTAAGAATGGTTTGTTATCAAGCGTTGCCGCTACGGTGTCCGTTGAAGGTTTTTGAAAAGAAAAAGTTATGTTGTAGCTGATTCCAAAGCACTTCTCTAACTCCGTTTTACAGTTGTTTACGGCTGTTTTAAATAGTTCAAGATGCTCGGGTGAAACCGTAAAGTGTATATGCACCGTTTTGCTATCTCTTTTAGCATACAAAGCCCCTTCGGCTAAATGTTCAGCAACAGCTGTGTTCTCGATGGAACCATATTTGTGAAACTTCAAAACACCTTTAGGACTATTGCCATAGTTTAAGCCCTCTTTAACTAGTAAAAGTCTAATAATCTCTTTAATGTCATCTTCAACCCCTTTGCTCTTTGCAATCGCATAAAGATCATTCCAAAAAGCAAATTTCTCTTTTCCTTCATTAAACTCAGCAATGGCTTTTGGAAGCTCAGAATTACTCTTGTCGGAGTCGATAAACTCAAATAGATCCTTAAACATTCGAGAGGCTGCTCCAGAGGCAGGGACGAATTTTGTTACTTCAACGCCACGAGCCAATGCGTTATCATATTTTTTAATTAACTCCTCTTGTTGAGCCTTAGAGAAACTTAATATTCCATCGCCCAAAGTTGCTGCACGATCTAATACCATAAATGGAAAACCATCTCGAAACTGCATAAGTTGATGCTCTAATTCGGCGGGTGTGATACCCTTGTTTTTAAGTAATTGTAGATTTTGCTCAGAGATCATAGTATTATCTTTTATCAGTTATTTCATAACCCTAATAAAGTGAACAATTTTTGATTTTCCAATAGATTGAATAGATTATTTCTGTTCTGCAAACGTTTTTTCTGAGATGTTTCTTGATCGAAGCGTTTGCCCTTAGCCAAGATATTAATTAACCGATAAATAGAAATAATACCTTATTTTTGTGGCCGCACTTTATTTTTAAGATCCAATAGAACAATTACGAGCTTAACTGGTTAAAGGCATAAATAATTTGAAAGATGGAATACCCTTGGGGTCACGCAAAGCGTTATAACGATTTTAGCTCGCATATTAAAAGCGTTCACAGTGAACGCATTCAAAAGGTGTCGATAGATGCAGGATTTACTTGTCCCAATAGAGATGGTTCAAAAGGAAATGGTGGTTGCACTTTTTGCAACAACAACACCTTTAATCCAGCCTATTGTATGCCTACAAAAAGCATTTCAGCACAAATAGATCAGGGTGTAGCTTTTTTTGCGCCTAAATATAAGACACAAAAATATTTGGCCTATTTTCAAGCCTACAGTAACACCTATGGTGAGATTGAAGAGCTCAAACGTAAATATGACGAAGCGCTTTCCAATCCTAGCGTTGTAGGGTTGGTTATAGGAACTCGTCCCGATTGTATGAGCGATGATTTACTCGACTATTTTACAGATTTAAATAAGAAAACCGATTTAACCATTGAATATGGAATAGAATCAACTATCGATAAAACATTAAATCTAATAAACAGAGGGCACAGTTACGAGGATTCTGTTGTGGCTATTAACAAAACCGCACAACGTGGAATATCGGTAGGTGGTCATCTTATTCTAGGATTACCGGGGGAGAGTTATGACGATATCTTATCGCATGCAGCAGTGGTCTCAAAGCTTCCTTTAAGCTATTTGAAGCTACATCAGTTACAGATAGTGAAGGGTTCTCAGCTAGGACGAGATTATTTGGCTGGACGTTACACAGACAAACTATTTACGTTGGAAGAGTATATTGAGTTGGTGGTAGATTTCGTTGAACGTCTCTCTCCAGAGATTATTCTAGAACGATTTATCTCTCAATCGCCAGGAGATTTGCTTATTGCACCCAAATGGGGTGTCAAAAATTTTGAATTCGTTGCCAAAGTTGAGAAGCGCTTAAAGGAGCGTGATACCCACCAAGGAAG
>JAGPHP010000191.1 GCA_018055415.1 Breznakibacter sp.
GATATCACGCGTACCTCCATTTTTGTCATTGGTACGGTGTCTCTAATAAATTCATTATCAGGTATTCCCGCTGATATAAATTCTTTAATCATCGTTTAATAGCTTTGTCGTTTATAATAATCACCGCACAGAGGTTAAACTCATTTGTATATATCTGTAAATCAATGGCTTTTGCGCTTATAATAGTCTCGTCGGCATACGATAATCGGTTTCCAATATGCAATGTGCACTCTCCCAAATGGTTATTAACCAAATATTTAGCAATAGTTTTCCACGAGTTAACGCCATCGGTGAGCAAAAAGGTTTTAGGATGTGTTTTAACTTGCTCTATAAAATTAGCTTGCATGCCGTGCAGACTCCCAATCCAGGCATCTTCGTAGCTCATGCCTAGTTTGGCAAAAAAGTACTGATAACTACTAATTCCGGGAACTACATACAGCTCATCGGCACTGAACGATTTTAACATCGTGCCCAAAAAGCTATGAAACCCTGTATCTCCCGATACCAAGACGGTAATGGTTGAAGCTTTTTTAACTTTAAGTATATCAATAACTTCTGCCAGATTATTCTTCAGTTCTAGTCGCTCTTTCCCCTCTAAATCAAATATTTCCAAATGGCGTTCGGCTCCCACAATTAAGTTACTGTTTTGTACCAATCGCACCACTTCGGGCAGGATATAATCGGGGTGACCCGGGCCAATGCCGCACACGTTAATCTTTTGCATATTAATGATTTGTGACGTTTTCATGGTTCGAGAAATAGGTCATTGTCCACTCATCAACATTATCTGTTTTGCCAAGTAAACCACGCTCTTGCGAGAAGATAATTACCTCTATCTCCATTTTATTTTTAATGTGTTGTAAGCATCTCATTTTTATTATATTGCATAGATGGTTGAAAAATTGCACACTTTTTACATATTCAATGGCCTCTTCGGTGGTGTTCGATTGCATGATGCCTCTAAAACCCTCTACATCGCCCGAAAACTGCATATAGTGTGCGGCAAAAATCTCGTTTCTACCATCGGCCACACTGCTGTGGGTATGAAATATGCCGCCTGCTACCTTTATCAGTTTACCAATATGACCTACCAAAATCACCTTTTGCATCTCAAACCGAACCGCTTCGTGCAACATGTAACCAATAAAATTACTGGTGGTTACGGTGCGTTCGGTGGCGTGTGGCAGATGGTTAGCGATGAAGTTTTCGCCATAATTTCCGGGGGTTAAAACCATCTCTTTCACCCCTCGCTCTTTTAATATGGAGAGCTCCAAAGCCAATGCCTCCTTAAACGCTTCGTCCGACATGGGTACCACAATGCCCGATGTGCCCAAAATGGAGATTCCACCTATAACTCCTAAACGCTCGTTGAAGGTCTTTTGGGCTATCTCAACTCCTTCAGGTACCGAAATTTCAATGGTATAATCCTGATTATCTGCCAGTAATGCAAGTGCCTCTTCTCTAATCATCTGCATTGGCACTGGATTAATTGCCGCCTCTCCAACTGCCACTTGCAATCCTTTTTTGGTAACTCGCCCAACTCCAATGCCACCAACTATCTGTAATCCAAGATTTTTGTTTCGCGTAACCTTGGCATATACTTTAATTCCGTTGGTCACATCGGGGTCGTCGCCCGAATCTTTAACAACCGCACATTTCACCATCTCTCTGGTGATGATGATGTCGTGTAACGAGAGCTGCAACTCAATGCCTGCTGGCGTTTTGAGTGCGATCTCTTCAATCACCTCTCCACTCAAAAGCATCGTCAACGCACCCTTAGCCGCCCCAGCCGCACTCGATCCCGTGGTGTAGCCGTAGCGGTACGTTTTCCCGTTGATGTGGCGTGTGGCGGTTAATTGATGATTCATGAATTATTTGTTTTTTTAGTCTCTCGCAAAGGCGCTAAGACGCAAAGTTTAATGTGTCAAATAATTGAGTAATTCGTAAGTATTATGCCGTATTTTATAATTGGCCTCACCCTAAAACCCTCTCCAAAGGAGAGGGACTTTGTCGACCACTACGGAAAACTGATATACGACATTTAATTAGTTCAATTATTTATAAATCTATTTTTACATCCTTTTCTATTTTTTCTCTTTGCGTCTACGCGCCTTTGCGAGACCATCTTTTTTACCTCATCCCATACATCAACGCGTTCATAATAGCCACCGCCACCGTACTCCCGCCCTTTCGCCCATTGGTAACGATGTAGGGAACGTTGGTTTTTTTGATAAAATCCTTCGATTCTGATGCGCCCACAAACCCCACAGGAACACCAATTACAAGTGCTGGATTTGCTTTCCCTGCCTTTATCAGCTCTCCCAAGCGTACCAAGGCTGTAGGGGCATTGCCAATCACATAGATCTCTGTTTGAGCATCTTGCGTGGCTTTTTCGATACCTAAAATGGAGCGTGTTAAACCTAAAGCTTTCGATTGCTCAATAACCTCTTTGTCATCGATATAGGTATAGATTTCGCAATTCAGTTTTTGAAGCGATGGTTTACTTACTCCAGCCATAATCATGCGAGTATCGGCATAAATTCTACAACCCGAAGCAAGCGCTTTATGAGCCGCTTCAATGGCTTTGGGATGTATTTCGGTGATGCGCGCATAGTCGAAATCGGCCGTTGTATGCACCACGCGTTTCATAATTTCGGCATATCCTGCAGGTAGTTGCAAATGCCCAAGTTCCTCAGTGATAATCTTCATACTACGACCCTCTATCTCGTTGGGATTGAGTATTATATAGTTTTTTGCATCCATAAGTTAATGATTTTATGATAAAAAGTTGGCTCCGATAAAAAGAGAAAATGAGCATAACCTGCCAACACGTTTTTATAACGTAATCCGCATTGCCATTCTCTGTTTTTATCTGGCTTATCTATCTGATATTTAAGTTGATAATTGGCGTCTTCGTTAGTTGGTTGCAAAATGGAGTGGTGAAACTCGTGCGCTCGGGTTTTAGCTCCATCATACATCACATTACAATACCCAAATCGTTGTAATCGCTTGGTCATGATGGTGTTGCAATTAAAAATAGCTGCCATTGGATGCATCTGTTCATCACCATCAATAATGGCATGGGTGAGATACATGAGTCCTCCACACTCTGCAAAGATGGGCTTCTCTTCTTGAGCAAATTTTCTAATATCGGCCAACATTGTTTTGTTGTTAGATAGTTCATTTGCAAACAGTTCGGGGTAGCCTCCACCCAAATAGAGGGCATTAATGTTTTGCGGCAAGTGAGCATCGGTAATGGGACTAAAATAGTGAAGTTCAGCTCCATTCTCTTGTAAAAGTTCAAGATTATCTTGGTAATAAAACTGAAACGCTTTGTCGAGTGCAACACCAAGTTTAAGTCCGTTTAAATCTCGTTTCCAAGTGTTTAAAAGATGATTATCAACCTGATGTGGTTGAGCCATCTCAGCTATTTGAAGCAGCGTAGGTATATCAATCGTTTTTTTGAGAGTCTCTGTAAGTTGCTGAATCTTAGAAGGTAACTCATCAACCTCATTGGCTTGCACCAATCCTAAGTGTCTGCTTTCGATAGAGATATCTTTATTAGTTGGCAAATATCCAATGCATTTTACTTTAACGTGCGTTTCTATGTAGTTTTTCAAAAACTGATAGCCATCTTCGCTATGAACATGATTTAAAATCACGCCCGCCACGTTTACATCGGCATCAAACTCCACAAAACCCTTCACAATGGCTGCCACACTTTGGTAGAGACTCTTGCAATTTACCACCAAAATGATAGGCAAATTGAGTTGTTTGCTGAGTTGTGCGGCACTACCAATTCCAGCATCACCCAAACCATCAAATAGCCCCATAACACCCTCAATGACAGCAATATCCTTGTGTGATGTATGTTTTGCGTAAAGGTGCTTAATCATCTCATTCGAAAGCAGATAGCTGTCGAGATTATACGACGGCGTTCCTGTAACTTTGGTATGAAAAGCCGTGTCGATGTAGTCGGGACCTGTTTTAAAGGGCGCCACTTTATAGCCGAGTTCCTGTAACAAAGCCATCAGACCAATGGTTACGGTCGTTTTGCCACATCCGCTGTTTGTGCCCGCAATAATTACTCCACGCATGATGCTGATTTTATGAGGTTTAGTAACTGTTTGATGGTTTTTGGAGGAGTCATATCTGCCTCTTTAAATCCATTAAATATTTGCAACATGAGTGGAAGCTCTAGTCCACATTTATGTAAAACTTCTTGATTATCAAACATTTTGGTGCTCGTATCATCTCCCACAATTTTACCATTGTTGAGCAAAATAATTCTGTCCGCCCACTGATAAGCTAAGTTCATATCGTGGGTAGAGATGATGATGGTTTTGCCCGATTGGTGCAGTTTGTCGAGCAGAGC
>JAGPHP010000192.1 GCA_018055415.1 Breznakibacter sp.
ACGGCGAAGTGATGAAGTTCACGCAAGATAACATTCGCCAAAGCGGCCATGCGGTTGAGTGCCGTATCTACGCCGAAGATCCTGATAATAATTTCATGCCCTCGCCGGGAGTTATCAAACACATTACCGAGCCTCTAGGTTTGGGTATTCGTACCGATGGGTATGTGTATGAAGGGTACGAGATTCCAATTCATTACGATCCAATGATATCGAAGCTCATCTCGTGGGGACAAGATCGCACCGAGGCTATTGAGCGTATCAAACGTGCTCTTTACGAGTATAAAATTACGGGTGTTAAAACTTCCATCCCGTACTTGGAGCGCATTATGGATTGTCCTGATTTTAAAAACGGAACTTACGACACCCATTTTATCGAAAAAAACGAAGCTTTCCTTAAAACAAAACCTGTATTAGATACCGAAACCGAGGATATTGCCATGTTTGTGGCTTATCTCGACTTTGTATCTAAAACTGAAAAGGGGAGTGCTACCGTGGCGGCTACCAACGAAACATCATCGTCGGCTTGGAAAGGTTACGGACGTAAACGTGGTGTTAGTCGTATTTAATAGGCCAGAATTTTTAAACAGTATACTTAGAACGAAAATTCTATGCAAAAAACAGAAATCAAAATTGGTGACAGACTTGCAACCATCGAAGTCATTTCGCAAAATGGAAGCATCTATCACCTTAAAATCGATGGAAAAGAGTACCATCTCGATGTCTATAAAGTAGAGCAGGGTGTCTATTCCATCATCAACGAAGGTCGCTCTATTAATATGGAGATGATCGAGGGAAATGCATCAAACAAGTACATTGTTAACACGCTTCAAAGTCGCTGCGAGGTGGAGGTTATTGATGCTTTGGCGCGCTATCGTAACAGTTCGCGCTCGGGTATCGACAACGAAGCTAACAGTATTAGCACCCCAATGCCAGGCAAAGTAGTTAAACTTATGGTTAAGGCGGGCGATAAAGTAGAAAAAGGGCAAACCGTGGTGGTTGTATCGGCCATGAAGATGGAGAGCGAATACAAAGCCCCTTTTGATGGCACCGTACTCTATGTTAAAGTCAAAGAGGGCGATATCATTGAGGCGCATCAGCCTATGGTGGAGTTAAAAAGGGATGAGGAGAAATAGTCAGAAGGTGCAAATCCATCCAAAGGAGAGCCGTAGGGCTCGACCAATATTGTAGCCATGGAATTTATTCCGTGGTTGTGAAAATCAATAATTTCAAAAATCAAACATCATGCACACAGTAAAAGGAAAATATAGCGAATTCGCAAAACGTAACGAAAAAGCCGAACATGCGGGAGGCGTAAAACGCATCGAAAAGCAGCACGAAGAGGGTAAATTAACTGCTCGCGAGCGTATCGATACCTTTTTAGATAAAGGAACCTTCGAAGAACTCGATAAATTTGTAACGCACCGCTGTACCAACTTTGGTATGGAGGAGAATATCATTCCGGGCGATGGAATGGTTACCGGTTACGGCAAGGTCGATGGCCGTTTGGTTTATGTATTTGCTTACGATTTTACCGTTTTTGGAGGCTCTTTGAGTCGCACCAACGCCGATAAAATCATTAAAGTAACCAAGTTAGCCCTTAAAATGGGTGCGCCGCTTATCGGCTTAAACGATTCGGGTGGTGCGCGTATTCAAGAGGGCGTTCAGAGTTTGGCTGGTTATGGCGACATCTTTAACCTCAACGTAAAAGCTTCGGGCGTAATTCCGCAGTTATCGGTTATTATGGGTCCTTGTGCCGGTGGTTCGGTCTATTCGCCAGCGCTTACCGACTTCATCTTCATGGTTAAAGATACCAGCTACATGTTCGTAACAGGGCCAGATGTTATCAAAACCGTTACCCACGAAGAGGTTACTAAAGAGCAACTTGGCGGTGCCATGACACACAATTCAAAGAGTGGTGTGGCGCATTTCTTGGGCGATACCGACGAGCATACCCTCATGATGGTGCGCGAATTACTTAGCTTCCTTCCGCTCAACAACATGGAAGAGCCACCAATTGCGGCCTGTTCCGACGATGTGAATCGCCAATCGGAGGTGTTGCAAACCATCATCCCCGACGATCCGAATAAGCCTTACGATATGCACCAAATCATTACCGAAATTGTGGATAACAACCACTTCTTCGAGGTAATGGGTAGTTACGCTCAAAATGTAATCATTGGCTTTGCGCGCTTTGGCGGTCGTCCAGTGGGTATTGTGGCCAATCAGCCTAACTTTTTGGCGGGCGTTCTCGATATTAACTCATCGGCAAAGGCGGCACGATTTGTCCGTTTTTGCGACTGTTTCAACATTCCTATCGTATCACTTGTCGATGTTCCGGGCTTCCTTCCTGGCACCGTTCAGGAGTATGGCGGTATCATCAAGCATGGCGCCAAATTGCTTTATGCTTATGCCGAAGCTACAGTGCCTAAAATCACCCTCATCACCCGCAAAGCCTACGGTGGCGCCTACGATGTGATGGCCTCCAAACACCTTGGTGCCGACATCAATTTTGCCTATCCAACCGCCGAAATTGCCGTTATGGGTCCCGAAGGTGCTGTTAACATCATCTTCCGTGGCGAAAAAGATGCTGCGTCCAAAGCAAAACGAGTGGATGACTACCGCGATAACTTCGCAAACCCTTATCAGGCGGCCGAGTTGGGCTACATCGACGAGGTGATTCTCCCACGCAACACCCGCCAAAAAATTTACCGCGCCCTCGAAATGTCGGCCAACAAATCGGAGCAAAACCCGCCTAAAAAACATGGTAACATTCCATTGTAGATTATAGAAAGCATATAACCACACCCCCGTTAAGTTTTAAACTCGGCGGGGGTTTTTGTTACCCCATTATTTCTATTGTATTTCCCTATCTCTGTTCTCTTTGTGGCGTGCCACCAAAAAGGGCAATCACCTTCACTCGTGGGCTCTTTATTAATCATAGGCATCCTTCACTCGTTTCCCTTTTTGCTGTCCTGCTTTCCGCTTCAACTCCTCGTTCCGCTGCGCTGCACTGTGGGGTTTCCGCTGCAATCAGTCACGCGCTTTACGCCGTAGTTGCTTTCTCGGTTTGGGGTTGTTTTCCGATCGGAGTTAATACTTTCTATAGTCATCTCGCTATGTTTTTATTAATACTTTAAAATATATATACAGAAAAACTTTTATATGTCAATCTTATATATAACTTTGTATTATATAAGATTTAAAAGTATATGTAATGATGATAGCTAAAGAATTATTAAAAGGAAGTATAAAGTCTATTGTTCTCAAAATTCTTACCGAGAATGAACGAATGTATGGTTACGAACTAACTCAGCGGGTAGAGGCGCAGTCTAATGGAACCATTAAACTTACTTTTGGAGCTCTCTATCCAATTCTTCATAAGTTGGAGGTGGACGGCGATGTTACTACCGAATCGGAGGTTGTAAATAGTAGAACGCGAATTTATTACAAACTTACTCCAAGTGGAATGGAAACAGCCAAAGGGAAAATTCAAGAACTGTTTGATTTTGTAGAAACTTTACAGAACCTCTTAAACACCGATTATGGAAAGCCAATATTACAAACTATCTAGAAATGAAATCGATTTTATTAAAGACGAGGTTAAAAGATGTGAGATAACCTTCTCGCATCTTGAAGAGGAGCTTTTGGATCACCTATGCTGCATGGTCGAGGTGATGATGAGCGAAGGACACTCTTTTGAAAATGCCCTTGATTTGATGAAGAGAGATGTCGGAATTGAAACACTTAAATCCATAGAAGTTGAGATAATTATATTAATAAATGAAAAAATTAAAGCTATGAGAAAAACATTGAAAATTTCTGGTATTATTGGTTTGTCTGCTATTGTATTTTCTTCAATATTGAAGTTTTTACATTGGCCTGGGGCTAGTTACTTGTTAATAGTTGGTTTTGCAGCTCTACTATTTACCTACCTGCCAGTTTTATCGTTAACAATTAAGAAAGAGAAAATTCTTAAACGAAAGCTTCATCTTACTTATATTGGAATATTTGCAGCTTCGGTTTTGCTTATAAGCTTACTTGTTACGTTACTGCACTTGCCTTATGGAACCTATTTTATGGTTCTTTCATGGTTTTTGATGCTAATATTTTTAGTTATGCTCTTTAATGTTGTGATGAAAACAGAGGAGGATAGAGTTTTGAATTTGTCTATGTTATTGTTCTTTTCAATACTCTTTGTTATAAATATTGCATTAAATCTCCAAGATGTTAATAATCCACGACTAAATAGGTACACCATCGAACCCAATCTAGAAGTGAGTACAAATCTCTATGTTCATAAAGTGGAGAAATGTTACAAGCAATTATCATTAGTTAATGATAGTGCAACAAAGTTAGA
>JAGPHP010000043.1 GCA_018055415.1 Breznakibacter sp.
TTTTCATTGTAAGGTTTAGTTAATTAAGCGATTTCATGAATGTAAGACAAATATATTCCTAATAATTCTTAAATCCTACATATCCTACTCCAACAATCCTACCCATCCTTCACCATTTTTTTTACCTTTGGGTTCATAAAATTTATAACATGCAACAACTCATCTTTACTGCTATAGTAGCCATTATTATCCTTAGTTTTTTGTGGGAGATGTTCTTCGACTATCTAACCTCAACCCGCTGGAAATTACCCATTCCAAGCGAGTTAACCGATATTATTGATGAGGCAAAATACCAGAAGTCCATTGAATATCAGAAGGTAAAGATGAAGTTAAGTACCATTTCAGGCATCATCTCGCTTGCGTTTATGTTGGCTATACTTTTTTTGGGCGGATTTCAGTGGTTGTTTGAATCGACTAAAGCCTTAATTAGCAATATTATTCTTCTCAATTTATCCATTATAGGTTTTTTCTTTTTAATACAATCTATTGTCTCATTACCAATAAGTTACTACTCTACATTTTATATTGAGGAGAAGTTCGGGTTTAATAAATCTACTAAAGGACTCTTCTTTCTCGACTATTTAAAGGGTTTACTTTTGGGGGTTGTGATTGGTGCACCTATTTTGGCACTCATCATTTGGTTTTATACCCTCTATCCAACCTCATTTTGGATTATTGCCTTGGTTGTGGTTGCTTCATTTATGCTTTTCATCACTTTCTTTTACACCTCGCTTATTGTGCCCATTTTTAATAAGTTAACACCATTACAAGAGGGCGCATTAAAAGAGGGCATCGAAAAGTTTGCTCAAAAGGTTAATGTTCAGCTTAACTCGGTGAGTATGATTGATGGTTCCAAACGCTCATCAAAAGCCAATGCTTATTTTAGTGGTTTTGGCAAGAAGAAGCGCATTGTGCTTTACGATACGCTTCTGAATCAGATGAATGAAGAGGAGGTGGTGGCTGTTTTGGCGCACGAAGTGGGGCATTACAAGCATAAGCACGTCATTAAAGGGATGGTTTTTGGACTCTTCACCACGGCTATTATGTTTTATATCTTTTCCCTTTTTGTTGGTAATCCCATTTTTGTCCAAGCGGTTGGAGTAGAGGAGAGCTCGTTTGCCATTGGATTAATAATTTTTACCATTCTTTTTGAGCCTGTTTCGGCGGTAATTGGACTTATTCAAACAATTATGTCTCGCAAAAATGAGTATCAGGCAGATGCTTATGCGGCCTCTTACGGATATGGAGAACAATTGATTTCGGGACTTAAAAAACTCCATGTCGAAAACTTTTCAAACATCAATCCACATCCGATGGTGGTCTTTTTTGAGTATTCGCATCCACCTTTGATTCAGAGAATCGGGGCGTTGAAAGGTAAATAGATGTAGAGACGTCCATTTATGGCGTCTCATATTTTAATTATTCATAAGACGCCATAAATGGACGTCTTAACAAAAATAAAATTATGAAAGCAGAAATTATTTCAATTGGCGACGAGCTATTAATTGGCCAAGTTATAAATACTAATTCGGCTTGGATTTCGAAACAACTCAATAACGTAGGATTTGATATTCATAGAGTTACAACCATCTCGGATGATGCTTTGGAGATTGTAAATTCTCTTAAAGAGGCATTATCGAGAGTTGATATTGTACTTATGACAGGCGGTTTAGGTCCTACAAAAGACGATATTACAAAGGCCACTCTAGCGGAGTTTTTCGGTACTGAAATGGTTTTTAATCAATCGGTTATTGATAATATCACAAAGCTTTTTGCTAATCGTCCAGGTGTCTTGAATAAACTCAATCAATCGCAAGCCATGGTGCCAAAAGATTGCACCATCTTCACCAATAAGTGCGGAACAGCTCCTATTATGCTATTCGAAAAGGATGGTAAAGTGGTTGTCTCAATGCCGGGTGTTCCCTCTGAAATGCAGATGGCCATGAGCGATGATATCATCCCATTTTTGCAAAAACGTTTTCAAACAGACTGTATTTTTCACTATACCATTAATACGTTTGGGCTGTCAGAGTCGTTGTTGGCCGAGACCATTTCTGATTGGGAAGATGCACTGCCTGATTACATTAAATTGGCTTATCTTCCTGCTGCTGGTAAAGTGCGATTGCGCCTAACAGCACATGGTAAAAGTGCTACAGGTATTGAGTTAGCTACAAAAAAGGAGGCCGAAAAGCTTATTCCTCTTATTGGGGCAAATATTATTGGTTATGGAGATGAAGATCCATACAAAGTTCTAGCCGAGCAGTTCAAGAGTCGAAAATTGACGCTTGCAGTAGCCGAGAGTTGTACTGGTGGATACATCTCTGAAAATATTACCAAAAGCTCGGGTGCCTCACACTATTTTAGGGGCTCTGTGGTGGCTTATCATAACGATATTAAGACAAATATACTAGGCGTTCCTGCTCAAACAATTGCTCAATTTGGAGCGGTTAGTCAAGAGGTAGTTGAAGCGATGGCACTTGGATCGTGCAAGGCTTTTGCAACCGATTATGCAGTTGCCACTTCTGGAATTGCTGGCCCCGATGGCGGAACTCCTGAAAAGCCTGTGGGCACTATTTGGATCGCTATCGCAAAATCAAATGGTGAAGTGGTGAGTGAGTTGTTGCAACTAGGTAACATAAATGTTCGTGAACGAAATATTATTCGAGCGGCAGATACGGTAATAATTAAATTGTTGAAAATGATTCACTAAGTTAAATGAATAGAGCTAGCTAGCTATCTAATATATTTGCACCTATTAAGTTTTTGCTTGGTAGGTGTTTTTTTTTTGCAATAAACGTAGAGTTGCGTTGGCGAGAATTATTGTTTAGTTAATAGTTTGAATTAACATCTAAAATCATTAACTTAGTAGAAATAATACTTATAACCTATTTATTATATAATTCGAGTAACTGTTTGATAAATAGATGTGAATACACTTATTCCAGACACCTAAACTTAATTATTATGAAAACTTCAGCACTTTATTTAGTGATTTTTGCATCTTTATTGTTTGCAAGTTGTAGTGACGAAACGGATGATCCAATAACACCCATCACTGGTAGTAACATAGTTCAAATAACAGATGATATTACAGTAACTACCGTTTGGGACGCAGATTCAATTTATGTTATTTCCGATCCAGATTTTTGGGTTGATGCCGCATTAACCATCGAGTCTGGCACTGTAGTCAAATTTACCTCTGTTGGAAAATATCTGACTGTAAGTGCTTCTGGGACTGTAAACGCAACGGGAACAGCTCTTAAGCCAATTGTTTTTACCTCCATAAAAGACGATGCTCGAGGTGGTGATACGAATAAAGATGGTAGTGTAACTTCCCCACTAGCTGGCGATTGGGCAAGGATTTCTTGTGAATCAAATTCGAATATCTTTAAGTATTGTGAATTCTATTACGGAGGAGGAGGTTCCTATCTATCAACCCTTGAAACTGGATCAAAAAACTGCCAAGTAACGTATTGTACTTTTGCCGAAAATAATGGGGGAAAAGATGGCGATTTTTATTACGGTGCATTAGATGCAACCGACGGAGATGCAACTACTCTCGTGAAAGGCAACATCTTTTATAATAATAGAATCCCATTATCAATTAACTCCGTTATGAATTTGGACAACTCAAATGTGTTTGAAGATCCTCGAAATTCAGCAGTTAAAAACACGATGAATGGAATATTTGTTTATGATTCAGATGATATTGCACAATCTGTTTCTTGGGGCGAAACTGAAGTCCCATTTGTTATTAACGACAACGATTTATGGATTGAATCAGGAGGTTCGTTATCACTCTCAAACGGCGTAATCCTCAAGTTTACACCCAACAGCACTATTGTTATAGCATCGGGAGGCGCCATAAATAACTATTTAAATTGCAAATTCACCTCTTTTAAAGATGATACAAAAGGAGGCGATACAAATGGTGACGGAAGCGCAACTTCTGCAGCAAGTGGCGATTGGGAGGGAATATATGATGATAACGCCTCTCTTTATAAAAGTTGGAGTTCTATCTCTTACGATAACCACTAAAAAGAGATGTAACTTGGCAATTAATTCAATTTTGAATGAGTACTATTTGAAAAATGAATTATATTTAATAGATTTAAATATAATTCATTTTTCTCTTTTTATGCGAAATATTAAAGCTGTTCAAATTGCCGAATCTATTGATATTAAGAGTTTTAAAAAGGTATATGCAGGCGTCGAAGTGTCGTCTGACTCCTCCGAGTTGTTTTACAAAAACGATCAAGAGAGATATCTGTACATAACAACTTTTGGGGTTATTGTTGCCTCTGGTTATGACGAGACTAAGCTTAGTGAGCTACTAGAGTTTATTAAACCGCATAGTAAAAATCTTCTTAATGATAAATTTACAGAGGAGTTTACAATTGTTGAAGATGCCGAGGAGATGCGATTTGGGTATAATGAAATACATCTTTCTCGATTCGACGCCGCGGTTATGCGTATTGTAATGCTCAATGTGGGGCAATCGGTGGCGCTCGATTATTTTTCAAAACAGACCGATCAACTTCTTGAGGCAACCAATCTTTTTACATTACAACTCGAACAAAAGGGGAGTATTAATCTGTCAAATAAGGCGTTACTAAAATTCATAGGCAAAACACTCAATATGAAAAATCGAATCATCGATAGTTTGTATGTGATTGATACTCCTGAATATACTTGGAATGATGAATATTTACATAAGGTAGATACTGGGTTAAGAAATACCTTCGACCTTAAAATTAGATTCAAAGATCTTGATTATAGTTTGCAAATTGTAAAGGACAACCTCGATCTTTTTAAAGATCTTATGCATCACAATAAGAGTAATTTGCTTGAAATAATAATTATAGTTCTTATTTTGATCGAAGTTGTAAATCTGTTTGTTAGTAAGGTACATTGAGGTAGATTGATTAAACTCCTCTCAAAAACACTTTTCGTAAAGCAAAATACTGATAGATAACGTTAAGTATTTAATAGAAAGATGTTATAAAAATCATTTTCAAGTAAAATAAATAAGAAAACTTGTTGGTTTATAAAAACTATTTTTTACTTTTGCACTCACAAATTATTGAGCGTTAATCATAAACGTAGTATCGAGATTTATCTCAACGATGCTAGAAGAGATAAAATTACGTTTGAGATTGTTCATAATGTGTGAGTTAAAGGGCGTTTTGCGCTAGTTTGAAAAATGTATCGAAAAATATTTAAGCAATGTCTAGGGTTTGTCAAATAACTGGAAAAAAGCACATGGTGGGAAATAATGTTTCTCACTCAAAGAGTAGAACCAAAAGAAGGTTTGATATTAATCTCTTTGACAAAAAATTTTATTTACCTGAGGAAGATCGTTGGGTATCTTTAAAAGTTTCAGCAAACGGACTTCGTATGATTAACAAAGTTGGTGTAGCTGCTGCTCTAAAAGGTGCTAAAGCAGGTGGATTTATTAACAAATATTAATCAGCTGAGAAATGGCAAAGAAGGGTAATAGAGTTCAAGTTATTCTAGAGTGCACTGAGCACAAAACTAGTGGTGTAGCTGGTACTTCTCGTTATGTAACAAAGAAGAATCGCAAAAACACCCCTGCTAGAATTGAGTTAAAAAAATACAATCCAATTCTGAAGCGTTATACCGTTCACAGAGAAATAAAATAATTTAGCAAACCATGGCAAAGAAAGTAGTTGCATCGTTGCAAAAAGGTGGCGGTAAAGGTCACACAAAAGTTATTAAAATGGTAAAGTCGCCTAAAACAGGTGCTTACACATTTAAAGAAGAGATTGTAGCTAACGAAGAAGTGACAAACTTCTTAAAGAAGTAATTTCTTTTTAGAATATCTAACAAAAGCTTCCTTTCTTAAGGAGGCTTTTTGTTGTTTTATTACGAATTGAATTGTGATTTTGAATTCATGCTTCAATTTTAATCTTACATAATTTAAACCACGTTCACGATGGGTATTTTTGATTTTTTTAGTAGTTCAAAAAAGGAGAATCTCGATAAGGGGTTGGCTAAAACCAATGAGTCGGTTTTAAAAAAGCTAACTCGTGTTGTTGCTGGTAAATCTAAGGTTGATGATGATATTCTTGATGAACTGGAAGAGATTCTTATCTCATCGGATGTGGGTGTCGAAACAACTCTTAAAATTATTGAGCGCATCCAAAAGCGTGTGGCAAGAGACAAGTTTTTGTCAACGTCCGAGCTAAATGCAACTTTAAAGGAGGAGATCACCGAACTTCTGGCTCAAAATAAAGCCTACAATTCGCTTACTTTTGAAATACCACAAGGCATCTCTCCTTATGTTATAATGGTGGTTGGTGTTAATGGGGTAGGAAAAACAACTACTATTGGTAAACTTGCTAATAAGTATAAACAAGCCGGTAAATCGGTTGTTTTAGGTGCTGCTGATACTTTTAGAGCGGCTGCGATTGAGCAATTAGTCGTTTGGTCGGAACGTGTAGATGTGCCCATTGTTAAGCAAAAAATGGGTGCCGATCCTGCTTCGGTGGCATTTGACACCTTGACTTCTGCAAAAAAAATGAATGCCGATGTGGTTATTATCGATACCGCCGGTCGCTTGCATAATAAGGTGAATTTGATGAATGAGCTTACTAAAATCAAAAAGGTGATGGAGCGAGTTGTGCCCGATGCGCCGCATGAAATCTTGTTGGTTTTAGATGGTTCTACTGGTCAAAATGCTTTTGAGCAGGCAAAACAGTTCACCCAAGCAACCGAAGTTAACGCTTTAGCTATTACTAAGTTAGACGGAACAGCTAAAGGTGGTGTTGTAATTGGGGTTTCGAATGAATTTAATATTCCAGTGAAGTATATTGGGGTGGGTGAGGGAATCAATGATTTACAGCTATTTAATAGAATCGATTTTGTGGACTCGTTGTTTAAAGAGTAACAAAATAACCTTCAGTTTTGAACAATCAGCCTATTTTTTGCTTTATGCGTTGGCTTAAGTTGTTGGCGGTTTTCTATTCATCTGTAAAATCTAAATAAACGTAAATGAAACCAGATATTAAAAGTATTGACGTAATAACCCTTGGTTGTTCAAAAAACCTTGTGGATTCAGAGTTTTTAATGCGTCAATTTAAAGCGAGCGGCCTTAAGGTTGCTCACGATCCTGAAAACCCTGTTGGCGATGTAGCCATCATAAATACCTGCGGTTTTATTGGCGATGCCAAAGAGGAGTCTATCGATATGATTCTTCAATTTGCCGAAGCTAAGAAACAGGGCAAGATCAAAAAACTTATTGTAATGGGTTGTTTGTCTGAACGTTATCTCGATCAGTTGGGTTCAGAAATTCCTGAGGTTGATAAGTTTTATGGGAAATTCGACTGGCAAAAGATAGTTGAAGATTTGGGGGCAAAATATCGATATGATCTGCTTCACGATCGCTCTTTGACTACACCAACTCATTATGCCTATTTGAAAATTTCAGAGGGGTGTAACCGCATGTGTTCTTATTGCGCCATTCCAATTATGACGGGTAAGCATAAGTCAAAATCTATTGAGACGTTAATTGATGAAACTAAACGTCTGGTTGACAGTGGTGTTAAGGAGATTCAGGTAATTGCCCAGGATCTATCTTATTACGGCTTGGATCTTTATAAAGAGCTTAAATTACCTCAATTAATCGATCAATTAGCTCAAGTTCAAGGGGTTGAGTGGTTGCGTTTACACTATGCATATCCAGCTAATTTTCCGTTCGATATTTTAAAGGTGATGAACGATCATCCAAATGTGTGTAATTACCTCGATTTGGCACTTCAGCACATCTCAAATCCGATGCTGACTAAAATGCGTCGTAATATTACTAAGGCAGAGACTTATGGTTTAATTAATAGAATTCGTAAAGAGGTGCCTAATATTCATCTCCGTACAACCTTAATTACGGGGCATCCGGGCGAAACGGAGGCAGATTTCTTAGAGCAACTCGATTTTGTAAGAGAGATGCGCTTTGAGCGTTTAGGTGTTTTTCCATATTCACATGAAGATGATACTTACGCTTTTATCAACTATAAAGATGATGTGCCGGATGAGATTAAGCAAGAGCGTGCTGATATCATCATGGAGGAGCAAAATATCATCTCTGCGCAGTTGAATAATGATAAGATTGGCAAAGAGTTTAAAGTGATCATCGATAGAGTGGAGGACGATTTCTTTGTTGGCCGAACAGAATACGACTCTCCAGAGGTTGATCAAGAGGTTTTGGTGGCAACAAATGGCGAGGCACTAAAAATCGGCAATTTTTATAACGTAAAAATTACGGGCGCCGAGGATTATGATTTGATTGCTAAATATGAGGGAAAGTAGGTAGAAATAGATAGAAATAAAAAGGAGGTTTTTGACCTCCTTTTATTATTTATATTTTCGAAAGTATTTCTTTTTTATCTTTTTACAAACCTCATTATCACCTCTTTATCTTTATTTAAAATCAGAGTTGAACCCTCAATTTTCCAAAGGTTCACCTTTTGAATAGTCGCATTAAACTCCTGATCAATAGACTCCATGCAATACATCTTGGTGCTAAATTGAATTTTAATTTTCGCACTATCTCCTTTAAATTCAGCCTCTCCACCAAATGAGTTGCATCCATCTTTACCACCAAAATGGGTGGTTGTGTCGCTTATTTGAATAAATGGAGCAGAGAATTTAAGCGTGTCGTTTGTAATATTTCTAGCGTTTATTTCCACTAATTGCCATGCACCAGAAGGTTTTTGGGGTGCCATAGATTCGTTTGAAACCAATTTGGCTTTACAAGCAACTCCTATAATGAGTAAAGTTGCAGTTATTATAATCATCACTCTATTTCTCATATCCTTAATTTCAAGATTTTTCTAATGTATTTCTAGTGTATTTCTATTTATTATCCCTCAACTTACTCCCTGTAAAGAGTTCATATTTCTGGAACTTACATTCAATTGGACCATTGTGAAGTACAATTTTTTGCGAGGCACGTAGTCCTATCTGTTTTAAAGCATCAAAATTTCCGCTAAAAATCCAAGCTTCATAGCCAGCAAATCGTTTTTTTAGTATGTCGCCAATCATGGAGTAAAAATCATCAATATTTTTCTTCTCTAATCGATCTCCATAGGGAGGATTTGTTATAATCATACCATTTTTCCACTCTGTTTCAAGCTCTTCAAATGGCTTTTTCTCGATTGTGATAGCGTGAGTTAGTCTCATAATCATAACCGACTCTTTGGCAATATCTACAGCTACACCCGCTACATCTGAGCCGTAGATACGCAATCTGTTATCGGTTATTTTACTTTTAGCCTGATTTAATACCTGTAACCAAAGTGCTGGGTCGTAATTATTCCATCGCATAAAGCCAAACTCTTTTCGAAGCATGTTTGGTGGAATATTTAAGCCAATCATGGCCGCTTCAATTAAAATGGTGGCCGAACCACACATGGGGTCAATCAATGGAACGGTTTTATCCCAACCTGAGAGCATTACTAATCCAGCTGCAAGTATCTCGTTTAGTGGTGCTTTGTGTTGGGTGGCACCTCTGTATCCCCGTTTATGTAGCGACTCGCCCGAACTGTCGATAGAGACAATGACGGTAGCACCTGTTACGCGAATATTTATTAGTAGATCGGGCTTTTCGGTATCAACCGATGGGCGCGAGTTGAATTCATCTCTAAAAGCATCAACAATGGCGTCTTTCGATTTAAGCGCTACATATTTTGAGTGACGAAAGAAATCGGAGTAAGCATCCGCATCAATAGCGAAGGTTTGCTTAGTGGTAAAAAAGTTCTTCCATTTAAACTTATAGATGCCCCAATAGAGCTCTTCTTCATTACGTGCTTCAAATTTTAAAACAGGTTGAAGAATACGAATAGCCGTTCTACAGCAAAGATTTGCTTTATATAGAAGCTCTTTATTAGCATTGAAGGATACACCTCGTTTAAGTATCTTCACATCTTGACCCCCAAGCTGGGTTATTTCAGCTGCTAGAGTCTCCTCTAACCCTTGAAATGTTTTTGCAAATAGTTCCAAATTGTACTTTTTATATTAAAATGCAAAATTAACAAAACAAATAGACATCACCCTGCTTTTTATTATGGATAGTGATATTTTTAATTTGACTCAAAAATTAAAATATGGTCAAAAGTTGCTATTAAAAGTCAATTATATTCCGTTTCTTTGCACCTTAATTATTAAGCATTCAGAATGACTAAAATTAAAGGACATAATTTCCACATTCCCGTAATGGGAATTGGTTTTACTATTGACACACCTGTGAAGGTTGCTCATTTGGGTATCTCCTCTGTAGTTCCATTGGTCGATGATCAGTTAATGGAGAAAATGAGAGAGTTTTATTGCAAGAAACTCAGTATTCCATTTGATCCCATTTCATCATCGAACTTAGATGCTCGTTGTAAGCGCATCACAGCCTATCTTAATTTAGTTGAGAAGATGGCTGTTGAGAAGTTTGAACAACTTAAAAATAGCATTACAGAGAAGGGCTCTGAGTTTTCAAAGTATATTGCTTTGTTGCCTGATTTTGCAACGTTAAAGAAGGAGTATTTAAGCCTTCCATCGGGTGCAGATATTAAGGAGTGGGCATCTAAGAATCTCGTAATGGGTTCAATTGATGTAAACGTGATGACAAAGCTTGACAGAGAGCACTTTTCAAAGGGCGAAAAGCTATCGTTTGAATATAACGATGCGCATCAAGCACTTAAGGGTTATGCAGAGAGTAACTTAAGCTCTGGCTTAGTATTATCGGCGGGTATGAACCCAAGTCTTTACGCTTATGTTGAGCAGTTTGAAGATTTCTATCCTACGGCAGAAGGCAAGCTTAAAAAGAGAATTATCTTAAAGGTGAGTGATTACCGTTCGGCTTTGATTCAGGGTAAATATTTTGCAAAAAAAGGTATTTGGGTTTCTGAATTCCGTATCGAATCATCGATTAACTGTGGTGGCCATGCGTTTGTTTCAAATGGCGACTTAATGGGATTGATTCTTGAAGATTTTAAGAAGAATAAGGCGGAGTTAAGAAAAGAGATGTTTGATCTGTTTACTCAGGCTTTACAAGCTAAAAATCGTCCATGTCCTGCCGAGCCATTGGAGATGAAAATTACTGCGCAAGGTGGTGTTGGAACAGCTAATGAACAACGCTTCTTGACAGACTACTATGAACTTGATTCAGTAGGATGGGGTTCGCCATTTATGTTATGTCCTGAGGTTACTTTGGTAGATGATTATACTTTAAAGCAACTTTGTGATGCGCGTGAAGAGGATCTATTTTTAAGTAATGCTTCTCCTCTAGGTGTCTATTTCAATAACATGAAAGGGGCTACAAAAGATGTAGAGCGTGATCAGAATGTAAAAGATGGTTCACCTGGTTTTCATTGTACAAAACGTTTTTGCGAAGTAAACCGCGAGTTTAGCACAGATCCTGCATCTAAAGCGGAATGTGCTGCGTCAAAGCCATATATGAAGCTTAAATTAGCTCAATTAGAGGCTAAAAATCTTTCTCCTGAGAGATATAAGAAGGAATTTGATTTTATTACCGAGAGAAGCTGTATTTGCGTTGGTTTAGGAAATTCAGCTCTACATGTTAATAACGTTGATCCAAAAGATTTGGAAAGCACCATTTCTGTATGTCCTGGTCCAAACATCGCCTATTTTAGCAAAACTGTTACTTTAGACGAGATGGTGGGTCATATTTATGGTCGCAACGATGTGGTTATTCGTAAAGATCAACCGCACATGTTTATCAAAGAGTTAGATTTGTATTATATCTATTTAAGAAATCGTATTCTTGAAATTACAGAAGAGACTTCAAAAAAGGAGATTTCGAATTACAAGTTATTTCATAAGCGTTTGGTTGAGGGTATTGCTTTTTATAAGGAACTTTTCTCAAACATCGATATTAAAGCAAACTATTTTAAGGCCGACTTAATATCGGAATTAGATAAAATTGAAGCTAAGTTAAACTCACCTGAGTTGATATTAGCTTAATTAATTTATAAGAGTCTGAAAAAGATAGCTTCTAACGTGGCTATCTTTTTCGTTTTTACAGCGGGCGATTGATTACTAATATACATGACACTGAAAACAACATTTTTTAACCGTCATCTGGAGTTGCTTTTTGAGGGAAAATTTAGTCCTCTAGAAATATCAAAAGGTGTCGAGCTTTTAAAGCGAAAACAAGCCATTTCGATGGCCGAGAATAGAGAATTATTGGGCGCTTTAATAGTGTCTGTGGAGGAGCATGAGGCGCTTTATAAAGTAGAATTAAAAAACTATTTCAACAGCCATTTAACTGCTGTTTGTAGTTGCGATCAGGGAGCACACGGTTTGTGTTCACACAGTTATGCGGCGCTTTTATTGTTAGACCAAGAAGTGTTAGCCGTTAATTTTAAGTCGCAAAAATATCTTGCTTACACTCGTGATCGAGAGAACAGAACCTCGTGGCCACTTGATAAACTTGACGCACCATTACTTTTTAATCAGGCCGTAGCGCAGGGGTTTTATGAAGCAGATTTAGCTCATTATCATTATCGTTATTTAAATATTGGTGAAAATGAGATAATTGGTGAGGTTATCCCCGGTTTTCTGCGCAATCATGAGAAGAAGCGCGTAGTAAAGGTTTCGCTCCAAAACGGGCTGTTACAAACGGTTTGTAATTGTGGCCATCAGTTTGGTAAACTATGTAAGCACCATACGGTTGCTCTTCTTCAGTTGAGCAAAGAGACTCTTTTTCCAATGGTTGTGGTTCAAGAGGAGCGCGAACGTTATATTTTTGAAGAGCTTGTTAGATATGGATTAGAGGGAAAAATTGAGCCTCAAGATTTTGCGCACTTTATGGTGGATGAAAATCATCATTTGCTGCTCAAGATTTACGACTCTTTTAATGGACTAATACCTGTTTCAAATGAGTCGTCCGATTTTACTCGTTTGATGAGAATTGCAACCACTGAGACTGAATCAACCTACTTGCCGCCTTTAACTGTTACCGATTCGTCGGAAGAGAATGAGTTTGCATTAGGCTATACTCTCGCATTTGGAACTAAGGGTTATGCATTATCGCTTATTCCTTTTACGGGAAAGTTAAATAGAGCTCGTACAACCATTCTGACAAATATAACTCCTTATTATAATGATTCTTATGCGGCTGTTCAAGAGTCGGAGGTTGATGATAAATTATTTATTTTAAGTCAGAAATTAAAAACCGAGCGCGCATTTGAGTATTTAGATACTAAACAAATTGATTTTAACGATGAGATGAGCCTTATTATTGGGGCTTCTCGTTACCAATATAGTTATTTGGTTGAGGTGTTTGATTTGCTCTCAAAAGGAGAGTACACCTATATTATTACTCATTGTGCTAACCTTTCAAACGTATCTTTAAATAAGAGTACTTTGGTTCAAAAAGAGTATTCAACCAAACGCGCGAAGTTTAGCCTAAGGGTTACAGAAGATGAGAACTTCATCTATCTTACCCCAAAAATTGAGATTGATAAAACCGACTTTAATTTAAATGATGAACATATAACTATTGTAAATCATATGGTTATTGGTCATCGCAAGCAGCTCTATTTGATTGAAAATCTACATCAGGCATTTGGATTGTTGGAGTTTGCTGATGGAAAGGTGTTTAAAATGTCGGTTGAGCATCGTAATACCTTCTTAGCGAAGTATGTTGTACCACTGTCAAATACATACGACGTTATTTTTGATGGCGTAGAATCGGTTGAAATTGAGAGTGTTAAGTTAAATTACTTAAAGCCTAAATTATATATATCTTCGGCCGAGAATTTTGTCACATTCAAGCCTGTGGTGGAATATGAAGGGGGTTACGAATTAGAGCTTTTCCGAAAGGGAAACCCTATTTCGGTGGTTCCAAATTTTGTTAATATTCATCAGCGTGATTGGGATCAAGAGGAGAAGTTTCTAAACTTTTTATCATCCCTTCATCCACTGTTTAAACGTCAATTTCCTGAAAGTTTTTACCATTTAAATATGGTAGAGATGATGAAAGATTTTTGGTTTCATACAGCTTTTGAACTGCTTAGTAATGAGGGTGTTGAGGTGTATGGCTTGAATGATTTAAAGAAGTTAAAATACTCTCCTCATCAGGCCACAATTCGCACTAATATTGCTTCTGGAATAGATTGGTTTGAGGTAAAAGTAACCATTGCTTATGGCGATAATATTGTGTCGTTACAAGAGGTGAAACGTGCTATTTTAAAGAAAGAGCGTTTTGTGAAGCTTAATGATGGCACAATTGGCGTTTTACCAGAGGAGTGGATTGGCCGCTTTGAGAAGTTCTTTAAGGTTGGAGAGAGTGAAGAGGATAAGATACTTATCTCTAAACGTATGTTTTCGGCAGCCGAGATGCTTTTTGATGGCCTTGATTATGAGTCTATTAAAGAGGAACTATGGGAGAAGAAGCGTCGTTTAAGCTCCTTTACTGAGATTAAAAAGGCAGAAATACCTGATGCTATCACGGCTACGTTGATGCCTTATCAACACGAAGGGGTTAA
>JAGPHP010000044.1 GCA_018055415.1 Breznakibacter sp.
ATGATCGAGTTGATCACTCACCTACGGAAAAAACTGTTAAATTATTATTAATGTACGCAATTGTAGACATTGCTGGACAGCAATTTAAAGTAGAAAAAGATCGGAAGGTTTATGTGCACCGTTTGGATGCAGAGGTTGATTCAACCCTAAGCTTCGATAAAGTATTGTTAGTAGATAACGCTGGTGCTGTAAAAGTTGGTGCTCCGTTAGTATCAGGTGCAAAAGTTACTGCAAAGGTATTAGCACACGTTAAAGGTGAAACTCTTATTGTTTTCAAAAAGAAAAGAAGAAAGGGTTATAAGAAGAAAAACGGTCACCGTCAAAGCTTTACTCAAATACAGATTGAGAGCATAGTTGGTTAATTTTTTTGTTAACGATATTAGAAAAGATAAAATAAGATGGCACATAAGAAGGGGGTCGGTAGTTCACGTAACGGTCGCGAGTCAGAAAGTAAGAGATTAGGAGTAAAAGTATTTGGTGGTCAGATTGCTAAAGCTGGTAACATTATTGTTCGTCAGCGCGGTACACAACATCACCCTGGTGTGAATGTTGGTATGGGTAAAGATCATACATTACATGCATTAGTTGCAGGTATTGTTACTTTCCGCAAGAGAAAAGATAATAAGTCGTTTGTATCTGTTGTACCATTTCCAGCAGTATAATTCATAGACTTAAAAACGTTTAGAACTCCTGGATTTGTTACTTTTGGTATCAATTTCAGGAGTTTTGTATTTATAACACTCATATATTGTTTTTCAATATGCTTACGTTAAAACAGATTGCCGATAACAAAGAAGAGGTAATTGCCCGTTTGGCAGTTAAGAATTTTGATGCCCAAGCGGTAGTAGAGAAGATTTTGACACTTGACTCGAGTCGTAAAACTGCTCAAACTTTAGTGGATGACCTAAGTGCTGAGTTGAATAGTTTTACTGCATCGGTGGGGAAGAAGATAAAAGCTGGTGAGCAGGTTGATAATAGTGAGATTCAGAATTCGACAAAGAGTTATAAAGAGAAGATAAAGGATGCTGGTCTTGAGCACGATTCAATTGTTGCCGAGCTAAACGCTCTGTTGGTAACTTTACCAAATTTGCCACATCAGAGTGTTCCTTCGGGTAATAGTGCAGAGGAGAATGTTACTGTAAAGAGTGGTGGTGAGATACCGCAACTGCCAAGTAACAAAATGCCTCACTGGGATTTGATAAAGAAGTACGATATTATCGACTTTGAACTTGGTACAAAGATTACTGGTGCTGGGTTTCCTGTGTATAAGGGAAAAGGTGCAAAGTTACAGCGTGCGCTTATTAACTTCTTTTTAGATGAAGGCGAGAAGGCTGGTTATAGAGAGATCATGCCTCCTATTTTGGTTAATGAAGCTTCTGGATTTGGAACAGGTCAGTTGCCTGATAAAGAGGGGCAGATGTATCACGCAACGGCTGATAATTTTTATTTAATACCAACAGCTGAGGTGCCTGTAACTAATATCTTTAGAGATGTGGTGGTTAATGAGAGCGAATTGCCTATAAAGAGTATGGCTTACACTCCTTGTTTCCGAAGAGAGGCGGGATCATGGGGAGCACACGTTAGAGGTTTAAATCGTTTGCATCAGTTTGATAAAGTTGAGATTGTACAGATTGCTCACCCTGATACATCGTATCAATCACTAGAAGAGATGGTTGCTCATGTTGAAGGACTAATAAATAAGTTAGGATTACCATATAGAATTCTTAAGCTGTGTGGTGGTGATATGAGTTTTACTTCGGCGTTAACATTTGACTTTGAGGTTTTCTCAGCCGCTCAAGAGCGTTGGTTAGAGGTTAGTTCTGTATCAAACTTTGAGAATTACCAATCGAACAGATTGAAGTGTAGATATAAGGGTAAGGATATGAAAAAGCCAGCGTTAACACATACTTTAAATGGAAGTGCATTAGCTCTTCCGCGTATTGTTGCCGCCATTTTGGAGAATAATCAAACACCAGAGGGTATTAAAGTTCCTGATGTGTTGGTTCCTTTTACCGGTTTTTCAATAATTAATTAAGAGTAGATTTTAATAATAGAAAGGACTCGAAAGAGTCCTTTTTTAATAGCACATATATGTTTGTATTTAATACCACCTTTGTTATAGAGGGTGCTATGGTTGATGTTTGGGATCAGTGGATGAGTGTAAACTATTTTCCTTTAATTAAAGAGATTGTACCAGGAGCCGTGGTTAAGAGTTTTGAGGTAATGGTTGCAAAGCAAGGTGGAGAGCGCAATTTTTCGGTTCAGTGGAGCGTTGCAACGCCCGATGAACTAAGCACTATAAATAGGCAATCAAATACACTTTTAAAGCTCTTGACACAGGAGTATGGTGAGAGATGTTTGTCGTTTTCAACAATATTACAAGAGTATAAATATAAAGGATGAGCGATAAAGTAATTTTAGGTATCGACCCTGGAACTACTGTGATGGGGTATGGCGTTATTGAGGTTGTTGGAAATAAACCAAAATTGATTGCTATGGGGGTACTTGAATTGCATAAATATGACGACCATTATATTAAACTCGGGAAGATATTTGCTCGTGTTGTACAGCTTATTGAGAGTTATAAACCCACAGAGATGGCTTTAGAGGCTCCTTTTTTTGGAAAAAACGTGCAATCGATGTTGAAGCTGGGACGTGCACAAGGAGTTGCAATGGCGGCTGGTTTATCGCATGGATTGCCAATATTTGAATATGCTCCGTTGCGTATAAAGCAGGCCATTACGGGGCAAGGAAATGCCTCTAAGGAGCAGGTAGCTATGATGCTAAAGAATATTTTGAAGTTTGAGGAGGCTCCAGCCTTTTTAGATGCTACAGATGGATTGGCAGCGGCGCTTTGTCATCATTATCAAAATCAATCACTTGTGTCTAGTGGTGGAGTGAAAAGTTGGAAAGAGTTTATGAGTAAAAATCCTGGAAGAGTAAAGGGGAAGTAACAGTTAGAAATCCTTTTGCGTCAGCGATTGCAGTGGAAATCCTTTTTGGCACAATTAGCTCAGAGCTTATGGTGCCAGAAAGGATTTCTTAGTTATTGGGTATTGATGCCAAAAAGATTCTTTGCGAGAAAAGCGACAAACGCGACCCATCGGAGAACGCCCAAACTGTTTATAAGTATTTTATTTTAAAGACGTATTGTAATGCCTTGGTTGTGAAGGTATTGTTTAAGATCGGGGATGCCAATTTCATTGAAGTGAAAAATGCTGGCAGCCAATCCAGCATCGGCTTTTCCGAGGGTGAAAACATCGGTAAAATGCTCCATTTTTCCGGCACCACCAGATGCGATGATGGGGATGGATAGATCTGTTGACAATCGAGCTAGTGCCTCATTGGCAAATCCTTGCTTAACGCCATCATGGTCCATGGAGGTAAAGAGGATTTCACCCGCGCCACGCTCTTGTGCCTCTTTTGCCCAGGTGAAAAGTCGTTTTTCTGTAGGGATGCGACCACCATTAACGGTAACCACCCAGTCGTTATCGACAAACTTGGCATCGATTGCGCAAACCACAAACTGATTGCCGAAATTCTTGGAAAGATCGTCGATGAGTTGTGGATTTTTAACGGCTGATGAGTTCACCGAAATCTTATCGGCACCAGCACTTAAAAGCGCATCGGCATCACGCAGTTCGCTTATCCCGCCACCCACGGTGAAGGGGATATTGACGTTTTTCGCAATGCGTTTAACCAAGTCAACAAAAGTTTTGCGTCCTTCGTGACTAGCAGTAATATCTAAAAAAACCAACTCGTCGGCACCTTGTTGAGCGTAAAATGCTCCAAGCTCTACTGGGTCACCAACTTCCTTTATTTCAAGAAATTTTACTCCTTTAACGGTTTGACCGTTTTTAATGTCGAGGCAAGGGATAATTCGTTTTGCGAGCATAATATTTTTATAGAGGCAGAAGGCTGAGGGCAGAAGGCAGAAGTGCTTGAATACAAGACACTATATTTAATTTAGTAACTGTTATGCTTCCAGTTTTCTTATTAAACTCGCCAACATTCGTTCAATCTCCTGACTGAGTGAATTTATTTCGTTATACTGAATTTCATCTATATATTGTAATCTAAAAGCTATTTCTAATTGCGTTTGGAACTCATAAAGTGAACCCGATGAGATTTGCAAAAACCGAACATAGTCGTTAGTGTGATTTCTACCATAACCTTCGGCAATGTTACTGGAAATAGAAATTGCGCATCTTTTAATTTGTGAGGAGAGAGCATATTGTTCTGAAGCTGGGAAGATTTTTACGATGGCATAAAGTTTTATAACTAAATCCATAGACTTCTGCCAAACAATTAATTCTCTATAACTCTGCATCTAAAAATCCCTTAATTATTGGTTTTCATCTCTTCTGCCTTCTGCCCTCAGCCTTCTGCCTTTTTATACAAACTTTTCCAAATCTTTTAGCTTTATTCGCCCCTCATAAATTGCCTTTCCAAAAATAACGGCAGGGATTTTATTCTCTTCTAATGTAATGATATCATCCAAACAGCTAACGCCACCACTTGCAACTAAATACAATTCAGGGAATTGAGCCATAATATCTTTATACAACTCGAGAGAAGGGCCTTGGAGCATACCATCTTTACTGATGTCGGTGCAGATGGTTTTGGTGATGCCTTTTGAGATGTAATCTTTAAGAAAATCAAACAGATCAAGCTTTGAGGTTTCAATCCAGCCAGAAACAGCAATTTTGCCATCTTTAGCATCGGAACCTAGGATGATTTTATCAGCACCATATTTTTTAATCCATCCTTCAAACTCTTGAGGATTTTTAACAGCAATTGATCCTCCTGTAACCATTCGAGCTCCAGAGTTGAAGGCGATGTTTAGATCGTCTGTAGTTTTTAATCCGCCTCCAAAATCGATAATTAAATTTGTTTTGGAGGAGATGGTTTCTAAAACTTTGTGGTTGATAATTCGTCCAGCTTTGGCGCCATCTAGATCTACCAAATGAAGTCTTTTAATGCCATGATTCTCAAACTCTTTGGCCACTTCAAGTGGATTCTCGTTATAGATGGTTTTTTGGTCGTAATCGCCCTGACTTAATCTCACGCACTTGCCATCAATAAGGTCGATTGCTGGTATAATATCAATCATTGTTTATAATTTTAAAAAGTTCTTAAGAATTCGCTCGCCTACCAAACCGCTCTTTTCAATGTGAAATTGTGCGGCAAAG
This sequence comes from Breznakibacter sp., assembly GCA_018055415.1. GTDB lineage: Bacteria > Bacteroidota > Bacteroidia > Bacteroidales > Marinilabiliaceae > JAGPHP01. The sequence continues at coordinate 5,193 of JAGPHP010000044.1, forward strand.
AAGTTATCTTTCTGTATAGCAGATGAATAGGGATGTATGTAATTGGTGGTTGCAGCCGTATGTGCTCCCATGGCTGCGTAATAACTGTGCACAAAATAGACATATTTGCCTTCAAGTGAAGGGTCGAAAATATCGCCTTTTAGATCGTAAATTGGGTTCCAGCCCATTTGTGGAACTTTGTAGTTCTCGGGGTTTGGAGTTGGAATTTGGAACTTTTTTATCTTCTCATCAAAGATGCCTAGGCACTCCACATTACCCTCTTCAGAGTGACTGCAAAGGAGTTGCATGCCAATACAGATGCCTAAAACAGGTTGTTTTAGCTCCTTAATCACTTGAGACAGACCTGTTTCGTTCAAATGTTTCATAGTGCTGCTTGCCTCACCAACACCCGGAAAAATCACCTTATCGGCTTTAAAAATCTTTTCTGGATCTGAAGTGATATCAGCTTGTATGCCAACGCGTTGAAGAGCAAAGTCAACCGACTGAATATTGCCTGCGTTGTATTTTATAATGACTACGTTCATCTTAGTTGAATATAATGGTTCGGTTTTGGTAAACCAATGTTTTGCGTTTTAAATGTGCTCTTACAGCACGAGCTAAAACGATCTTTTCAATATCTTTTCCCTTCTGTACTAGACTATTAATGGAGTCGTGGTGCGAGATGCGGATGATATCTTGCTCAATAATTGGTCCTGCATCTAGATCGGCCGTTACATAGTGGCCTGTTGCACCAATAATCTTCACGCCACGTTCGAAAGCTGCGTGATACGGTCGTCCACCAGCAAAAGCGGGTAAGAAACTGTGGTGAATATTGATGATTTGTTGAGGGAATTGCTTGATGAAATCATCGGAAACAACCTGCATATAGCGAGCTAATACAATGAGATTTACGTTGTATTTGCGTAGTACCTCAACTGTTTTTTTCTCTTGATCAGCTTTGGTTTCAGCAGTGATAGGTATATACTCAAATGGAATTCCAAATTGGTCGGCAATTGGTTTCAGATCCATGTGGTTACTTACAATTACAGGGACTTCCACATTCCATTCGCCACCTTGAACGCGAGCTAGTAGATCGTAAATACAGTGTGACGATTTAGAGACGAAGATGGCCATGCGGTGTACATCTTGGTTAAACTCAATGCTCCAGTTCATCTTGCATGGGATAGCAATGGCATGTTCAAAGGCAGGAGATATCTGCTCTTGCGTGAGTCCAAAACCATTGATTTCGAACTCCAATCGCATGAAGAAATAGCTTTGCTCGTTATCGGTGTGTTGATCGAGCGCAATGATATTTCCATTATTACGATGTATGAAATCGGTTACACGAGCTACCAAACCTCGCTGATCGGGGCAGTGAATTCGAATAATTGCGGTTCTGTTTTTTTTGCTATCCATTGTATTGCGATTAATAGATTGTAAAATTAACAATTAGTTGGATTAGATACCTTATTTTGGGGCTTTGAATGCAAATAACTAACTTTTAATTGATATTTGTGCCAATTCAATAGCTCGTTGTAGTTTTTCTTCAAGTATCTTTTTGTCGGGTAGGTCAGTTGTATATTCGGCTACTTTAATTTGATCGTTGCTATTTAGTGTGAGGTAATTGATTTGTTCGGGCGACTTTTCAGCGCATAGGATTAATCCAATTGGCATATTTTCACCTTCTCTTTGTTCGTTGTGTTCGAGCCAACGTAGATAGAGTTCCATTTGACCTTTGTCGGCAGCTTTAAATTTTCCAAGTTTTAAGTCGATGATTACCAGACATCTTAATGCTCTATGATAGAACAGTAAATCGATATAAAACTCTTCGTTATCGATGATGATTCGTTTTTGGCGTGCCAAGAATGCGAAATCGGTTCCCATTTCGGTAATGAATTTTTGGAGATTGGCTAGTATTGCCGATTCCAAATCTTTTTCGCTGTAAGTATCGTGCAGACCTAAAAAATCTAGGAAATAGGGATCTCGAAACGTTAAATCGGGCGAAATTTGTTTTTCGTTTTTAAGTATTTCTAGGTCATTGATAATTGTTTGCTCTGGTTTTTTGCTGATGGCTGTGCGTTCAAAAAGCATACTGTCGATGCGTTCTTGGAGGGTTCGCACGCTCCATCGTTCATAAATAGCCATTTGGATATAGAATTCACGCTTTAAATCGTTTTCGATGTAAATAAGGTCACGTAAATGCGACCAGCTCAATTTTGCACACACTGTGTGCAAAATTGTAATATCCTGAAATACAGCATTTAGCTTTATAAAACTTTGGAGATTTCGTTTATTAAAACCCGTACCATATTTTTCACTTAAAGTTAAACTTAAAGCCTCAATAAGATTTTTACCATAATTAGCTCGCTCATTTTGTAGGACATCTTCATTAATCTGTTTTCCAATATTCCAGTAAAGCAAGGTGAGTTCACTATTGATAGTTTTGGCAACTCGATGCTTAGAACTTTCGATTAATGCAACAATTGCATCAATGGTTTTGCTTTCAGATTTTATTAAGTTGCTCATATACTGAAGTCTATAATTTACATTGTTACTTTTTTAAATCCTTAATAAAATTGGTAATATCGGAATCTAAATCTTTTGAATTTGCTAATAATTTCACAAATGCACTTCCAACAATGGCTCCAGAAGCATATTTGCAAGTAGCCTCGAAGCTCTCGTTATCGCTAATTCCAAAGCCAATGAGAGATGGGTTTTTAAGCTTCATGTTCTGGAGTTTTTGGAAATATTCAATTTGAGTAGTTGATAAGCCCGATTTAGCCCCCGTAACTGCAGCCGATGAAACCACATAGATGAAACCATTGGTATTGGTGTCGATGGCTCTGATGCGCGCTTCAGGCGATTGTGGCGTTACTAGGAAGATATTAGAAACACCTGCAGCTTCAAAAGTAGATTTATATTTATCGTTGTACTCGTCGAAAGGAAGGTCGGGGATAATAACGCCATCTACACCAACTTCTTGACATTTTTTAGCGAATTTTTCGATGCCGTATTTGTGCACCGGATTGATGTAACCCATTAATACAATGGGAATTGAAACCTCCTTGCGTACATCTTTAAGTTGTTCGAAAAGTACTTTGATTGACATTCCATTATTTAGAGCTACTAGACTGCTATCCTGAATGGTTGGTCCATCTGCCAATGGGTCGGAGAATGGCATACCTAACTCCACAATATCTGCCCCCGCTTTTTCGAGCGACTTAAGGATGGTTACTGTATCGTTTAAGTTCGGAAAACCTGCTGTATAATAGATAGATAGGATGTTTTTCTTCTCAGTAAATAGTTTATTGATGCGATTCATATATTTTATTTTAAATAGCGTTATTGATTTTTGACTTCTTTTAAACCGTAGTTGTCGAGAGGTATATTTTTATTAATTCGCTTGTCTGCCAAGTAAAGAGTTCGATCAGCATCTTTATAATTTAATCCCTTTACTTGGCATACTATTTTAAGGTCTTCCAAATATTTTAGATATAAATCAATTAGTTCGTTTATGTTGGTCCGATTAGATTTTAAGGTTAAATTCTTATTAATTATCCTATAAACTCTTTGGTCAATAATTTGATAGACTTTCGGGTTTCTAAATCTTAAGATAGTTGAAGCCATCGGAAGTTGAACTCCTTTAGTATTTAGCAAAGCTCTTAAAATTTGCATTGTTAACTTTTCGTCGAGTTCGTAAGAGTCTCTATCAATTGAGTTAAGCAAATCTAAAGTTTCTTTATCAAATTTGGCATATCTATTAACTTTCCAAAGCACAATCTCATTAAGCATATTTTGATCAAAATCTGAGTTGAAATTGTCAAGTTTTGCTGTTAATTCCTTTTGATAGTTGAAATCATTATCCTCTTCAATGATTTCGAAATCATCATCATATATAGTTTTATGATTTTTACTGTCTTCCATTTCTCACTATTACTAAAAGCACTTAACTTTAATCTATATCTAGGTTGATTATATTTTCATTCATCTTTTCAAACCGTGACAATTCGTCACGGTTTACAACCCAAATCTCTTCATATAAGTATCCATATCCTTATCGCCTCTACCCGAAAGAGTTACAACAACCACGTCGGTAGGTTTAAGATTCAGTTTAGGAAGTGCCGCTAGAGCATGTGCCGATTCAAGAGCAGGAATAATTCCTTCGATACGAGTCAGTTCCAACGCAGAAGCCAATGATTCGTCGTCGGTAGCCGATAAGAAAGTTGCCCGTTTGCTGAAAGCTAAATGCGCGTGCTGTGGGCCTATTCCAGGGTAGTCTAATCCTGCCGAAATAGAGTAGGGCTCCACAATTTGTCCATCTTCATCTTGTATCAGATAGGTTTTACTTCCATGAATGATACCCACATCGCCCAAGGCAATAGTTGCAGCTGTTTCACCAGAATCTACGCCCAAACCGGCCGCTTCAACAGCTACAAGTTTCACATCTTCATCGTCTAAGAAGTGATAAAACGTTCCAGCAGCGTTACTTCCGCCTCCAACACAAGCAATTACGTAATCGGGATTCTCTTTACCTGTTTTTTCTTTTAACTGCCACTTAATCTCCTCACTGATAACTGATTGAAAACGAGCGACCATGTCGGGATATGGGTGCGGGCCAACTACCGAACCGATGATATAGAAAGTATCTTCAGGATTACAAATCCAATCTCTAAGCGCTTCGTTTGTAGCATCTTTTAGAGTTTTTGAGCCTGATTCGGCTGCCACCACTTCGGCGCCTAACATTTTCATGCGTGCAACATTGGGTGCTTGGCGAACAACATCAATGGCTCCCATATAAACTACACATTTTAAACCCATTAAAGCACAGGCTGTTGCCGTAGCCACGCCATGTTGGCCAGCTCCTGTCTCGGCTATAATACGAGTTTTTCCTAGTTTTTTAGCTAGCAAAATCTGACCAAGTGTATTGTTGATTTTATGAGCACCAGTATGGTTTAAGTCTTCTCTTTTAATGTAGATTTGAGCACCATATTTAGAACTTAAATTTTTGGCAAAATAGAGTGGCGAAGGGCGTCCAACATAGTCTTTTAAGAGTGATTGAAACTCCGCCTTGAATTCGGGTGACTCCATCTCCTTTAGATAAACCGCCTTTAATGCATCGATATTGGGTTGCAACATTTCGGGGATATATGCTCCACCAAACTGACCGTAATTCCCTTTTTCATCTACCTGATACTTTGATGCCATAATTGTTTTGTATTTAATATTATTGTCTTAGCTTTTGTGCAAACCGCTCTACCATTTTAATATCCTTTAAAGCGGGTTCAATTTCAAATTTACTATTGATATCAACTGAGTATAAACCTTTTATATTCAGAGATTTGATTTCATTTACATCCTCTTCCATAATTCCTCCGCTTAAAAAGAAGGGGATTGAAGAGGTGTATTCGTACAATTTTTTCCAATCGAATTTCACTCCACTTCCACCATGTTGTGAGGTTTTGGTGTCGAAAAGAAAATAATCGCAAAATGACTCATATTTCTTAATTAACTCAAAATCAAATGATTCATCGACCGAAAAAGCTTTTAAAACCAACAAGTTTTTATCTTTTATAGTTTGGCAAATTTCGGGTGTTTCGGAACCATGTAATTGAATGCCATCTAGTTGATATTTAGAGGCTAACAAGTTTATCTTTTCAACAGACTCATTTACAAAAACTCCTATCTTCTTTATTGATGATGGAATAGATTTAACGATTGACTCGTCCCACTCTTCGCCTACATAACGAGGGGATTTTGGATAAAAAATGAAACCCACGAAATCGGGTTGCACAGTTCCCAAATCTTGAATATTTTGAGGATCTCGCATCCCACAAACCTTCAATTTAATCTCTGTCACCCTCTTTTAGTTTCTAGGTTTTAACTTTTTTGAAAACTGAGCACATGCTTCGCCCGGATTATCGGTTCGCATAAAGTTCTCACCTATCAGGAATCCTTGATAGCCGAATGTTTTCAGATATTCGATGTCTTCCGTTTTATAAATTCCGCTCTCAGATATTTTTACATATTTCGATGGAATTTTACGCGCTAATTCTGCAGATGTCTCTAAAGAAACTTCAAATGTTGAGAGATTTCTATTGTTAACTCCCACTATATCAACGAATTTATTGATTATCTTAATTTCTTCAGCCTCATGTATCTCCATAAGCACGTCAAGACCTATGTCTTTGGCTAACTCGGCAAGTTCTTTGGCTTTCTCTTTTTCGAGGCACGCCGCTATGAGCAGAATTGCACTTGCGCCAATAGCCTTAGCTTCATGTACTTGATAGGAGTCGATGATGAAATCTTTGCGTAAGATTGGGGTGTTAACCACTTTGCGAGCTGCAATTAGATCGTCGTTTTTACCACCAAAGAAAACGGAGTCGGTAAGAATAGAGATTCCAGATACTGCCGCGTTTTCATATCCTAATGCAACATCTTCAACATTAACCTTGTCGTTAATAACACCTGCCGAAGGAGATTGACGTTTATGCTCGGCAATAATGCCTGTTTTTGTCTTATCTAACAAAAATGTTTTAAGAGATGGTGGCGTAAAGCGATAGAGCGGTGAAGCTTGAAGTTGAGCTATAGAAACGAGCTCTTTTTGTTCCTCAACCTCTTTAAGTTTGTTGAGAATGATTTTGTATAATACGCTCATAATTAATTAATTGTTAAAAGAGTTTTTAATACATTTTTGGCTTTACCGCTCATTAAACTCTCCTGTGCATCGGCAAAACAGAGGTTAAGAGGCTTTGTGTTATCAATGGTATGAAGCGCCATTCCGGCATTTGCAATGACAACTTCATTTTGTTCGCGAGTTCCTTTACCTTCAATCACATTTACAAAGATAGCGGCTGAATCGGCTACTGTTTCTCCTCCGAAAATGGTGTTTGGATTTATTGTGTTAAAGCCCATATCTTCAGGCAGATAGAGTTTTTCTCCTTGGTTTGTAATCACTTTTACTTTGTCGGTTAGTGAGATTTCATCGTAACCATCCAAACTATGAATGATGGCATAATTTTTATCGCCCTCTTGATAGATGTAGTTGTACAAACGAGCTAGCTCAAGGCTAAAAACTCCAACAATCTGGTTTTGAGGTGATGAAGGGTTTACCATTGGTCCCAGCATATTAAAGAAGGTTTTCATGCCTAGCTCTTTACGAATTGGGGCAACCGATTTCATGGCACTATTAAATAGTGGAGCGTGTAGCATGCATATTCCAGCTTTGTCGAGTTGTCTTTTTAATAGATCTTGATCGGCGGTGAATTTATAGCCCAGATGTTCCATCACGTTAGAGGAACCACAGTTTGACGATACGCCATAGTTGCCATGTTTAGCCACTTTTGCCCCCGTACCAGCCACCACAAAAGAGGCAAGAGTAGAGATGTTAAACGTGTCTTTATTGTCGCCACCTGTTCCACACATGTCAATGGTGTTGAAATCGCTGAAATCGACCTTAGTACAGAGTTCGAGCAGAGCATCTCTAAAACCTGCAAGCTCGTAAACGGTGATTGGGCGCATCATAAAAACGGTTAGAAATGCAACCACTTCGCTCTGGTTGTATTCACCTCGGGTAATATTGATGAGTATATCGCGCGCAGTGTCGCGCGAAATGGCCTGATAATTAATGAGTTGTTTTAATATTTCTTTTATCATTTCACTAAATCTTTAGACATTTACGTTGTAATTTAAGAGTAACTCATCACCCGGTAAACCTCTAATTCCCCAATTCTGTTTTGGCGTTTCAAAGATAGTGAGTTCAATGTCATCTTTATCAATTTCAAGTTCAGTTTTAAATCGATTATATATTAAAGAGATAAGTTCTTTTTTTGCATCAGTGGATCGCCCTTCAAAGATGCTTATTTCGATAATCGTATAATTATCTGTTCTTAATGGGGCAAAATAGAAGTTCTCACTCTCCATAGGGAAAAATCGGTGAAACCTTTTATCCATTGGGAATTTAAAAGCATCAACGACGCAGGAGTGAATAACATCTGACATTTTTGCTTTTGAAATATTTAGTTTTGAAGCAAGTCCGTATATCTTTATCTGTCCCATTAATTTGCTTTTTGATAAATACCGAATATCGCATCACAACGACCTGTTAATGACATATATTCATCTTCCTTCTTAAATATATTTTCGATTATTCTTTGAGTTTCTACGTCGCCATTTAAAAAGTTGTGAGCTATATCTTTAAATAGAAGGTGAGTCAAATCCCATCCCATCTTTTTTTCTTCAATTATATGTAAGTGTTTATGTATTGAAGGGATTATTGAATCGGACTCAACTGCTTCTGATGGGTCAACGATTTTCATTCTCATTAAACCAGGTCTATATATACGATTTTTTATAGAACGATTATCCAATCTTTTTTTATACTTATCAGGCAACTCTTTAAGAAGGTTATTTGCATGCTTCAATTGTAAATTTGTCCATTGTAGGTTTCTAGGCCCAACATACTCAAATATGACTAATAGCCCCTCTTTTTTCAGGGTGGGGATAACTATAGATTGTAATATCTCTTCAATGTTTTTAAAATGATGGAGACTGGAATGGAATAATACAACGTCGTAATGCTCTTTTTCAAATGGCTGTTTTGTAAAATCACCAATTATGTAGTTTAGATTATTAATATTTTGATCCTTTGCCAATTGTCTTGCTTCCTCTATTCTTTTAGGCGCCATATCGATACCATCGATTTTTGAGAAATTGGAATATTTACCAAATTTTCGTTCTCTTAATCCAGAACCACATCCAATAGATAACATTTTAATATTTTGCTGATCAGAAAGATACTTTGATACTACATAGTCCTCGTACTCTAAATTTTCATCACCTGTACATTTTTTATTCCAACGTTTAAGTACCGCTGGAATGATCCAGAATGCAGATGCAGAATTTTCAGAGTTCCATTTCGAAATTGTTCGAGCTCTATTTGAGAGCTTTAGCTTTGAGAAAATTACATCATAGCCCTTTTCCCTTATCTTATAGTAGAAGTCAATAAAATCTCCTAAAGTGAGGAGGCTTCTTTTATTTTGCATCCGATCTGATTTTTGGATTAAATATTAGCGTGTCACCCAGTTTTTAATCATCTCTTTACCATGTTCGGTTAAGATGCTTTCAGGGTGGAATTGCACGCCGCGAACATCGTATTTCTTGTGTTGAATGCCCATGACAAGACCCGCTTCATC
>JAGPHP010000045.1 GCA_018055415.1 Breznakibacter sp.
TTTGAACCTGGCGGAGAGTTTAGTACCGATTTCTTCGACGCTAAGATATCTCCCTGCTCAAGCTACACTGGAATCTCGATCCAACAAAGCAACAGCACAGACTATTTCCCTATTAAGGTAATCACTGTTGATAGTGATGGTAATAAAAAATCGGTAAGTGGTCTTAACTACGCAATTTACCGAACTAGTTGGGACTTCTGGTACGAGAACGAGTCGGAAACACAATCTCAATTTGTAACTTCAAACTCCGATGAAATCGTTCAAAAAGGAACTCTTTCAACTCAAAATGGTGAAGCCATCATTAAGTTTGATCCTAAAACTGATGATTGGGGATGTTATGTTGTTTTAGTAGAAAATGGATTAAATGGTAATGTGTGTGGCGACAACTTTATTCTTGACGGAACAAACTTATCAGAGTATTATAGCCGCTCAAAAGGGGTTGATGATGCTCAATTCGTATCTATCAAACCGACAAAAGATAAATACTTTGTCGGAGATAAGGCTGAAGTTACCTTTCCTACTTCAGCTAATTCTCAGGCATTGGTAACGATAGAAAAAGCGGGTAAAATTCTAAAGCAAGAACTAATAAATTGTTTTGGAACATCAAACAATTATAAGTTTGAAGTAACAGAAGATATGACACCTAATATATATTTGTCTGTTAGTGTGTTACAGCCACTTGTAAATACCAAAAATGATATGCCAGTTCGAATGTATGGAACAGCTAATATTTTTGTTGAGAATAAGAAGTCGAGATTAAATCCAATTATTGCGCTTCCAGCAGAGGTAAAGCCAAATAACGATGTTACTATTCAAGTCAAAGAGGAGAATGGCGCAGAGTGCGACTACTCTTTAGCTATTGTGGATGAGGGGCTTTTAGATTTAACGCATTTCGAAACTCCTAATCCATTTGATTACTTCTTTCAAAAGGAGGCAATGGTGTCTCAAACCTACGACATCTTTAATTACGTATTGGGGGGGTATCAAGGGTCGTATCAAAAAGTGTTTGGTATTGGTGGTGATATGGGAGCTTTAGGTGCTGGTAATAATCAAAAGGCATCTCGTTTTAAACCTATGGTTCGATATATTGGACCATTTAATTTGGGCTCGGGTAAAACGAATAAACATACCATTTCAATACCGTATTATGTTGGTTCGGTGCGTGTTATGGTCGTTGCTGCAAGCGAAATGGCTTATGGTAGCAGTGAAAAAATAATGAAAGTGCGAAACAACTATATGGTGGTCTCCTCCCTTCCTCGCACTTTAGCGCCTAATGATGAGATAGAGATCCCTGTGACAATTTTATCAACTTTCAATGCTTCGCAAAAAGTGAATGTGTTGGTAGAGGGTTCTAAACATTTTGAACCAGTAAATGGCACATCAAAAGAGCTTAAGGTGGAGGCTGATGGTGAAGCTACGACCTCTTTCCGTTTTAAAATTGGAAGCGAATTAGGAATGGCTAAATTTAAAGTCATTGCAACTTCTAATTTAGATAAAGTAATTGAAGATATTGATATAGAGGTTTGTAATCCTAATGCTCCAAGCCAAAAAAGTCGCTCATTCTCCTTAAATCCATCTGAGGAAAGCTCTTTTACTGTAAGTCGTGATCAGTGGGCTGAACTTAAATCTTCACTTGAACTATCTACTATTAAATCTCTGAATATCAAACATAGATTAGGGTATTTAATATCTTATCCACATGGCTGTGTTGAGCAAACTTCCTCTGCAGCATTTCCACAACTCTTTTTGAATCAGTTGGTAAATTTATCTAATGATAAGCGTGTCGAGATTGAACGTCATATTAAGCACGCTATCAATAGATTAACAACTTTTCAGCAGCCAGATGGCGGTTTGAGTTACTGGCCAAGTGGGAATCGCTCCGATGATTGGGGTAGTTCTTATGGTGGACACTTTTTGGTTGAGGCCAAGAATGCTGGTTATGCTGTTCCAGAAAGGATGTATTCTAATTGGATTAAGTTTCAAAAGAATATGGCTCGTAATTGGAGCGCCGAGGGTCAATCAAATCATGGGTATTATAGTTACAGTTCCGAAAATCAGGCATATCGTCTCTACACACTTGCTCGCGCAGGAGTACCTGATTTGGCCGCTCTTAACAGACTTAGAGGTCTCAATGGATCTTCGTCGTTTACGCAGTGGTTGGTTGCAGCTACTTATGCCGAGGTGGGACAAACAGAGGTGGCTAATGATTTGATTTTTAAAGCTAAGAGTTCGCCTCAAAACAATGATAGTTGGCAATATAATTATGGTTCATCTGAGCGTAATAATGCACTTATGTTGCAGGCTTTGATAGCGGCTAATCAACAAACGGCAGCACTTGAGGTTGCCAATTATCTTACTACTCGCCTAAATTCGAACGACTATCTTAATACACAAGCAACGGCGATGTCGTTAATTGCTATGGCTAATTATTATGAGGCTACTAAGGTGGCTCGTGAGTTAAAGGTAACCGTTAAGATGGGAGATGACGTAAGGGAGATTAATTCTCGAAGCGCTATTGAATCGATTGATTTTGAGTCCAATAAAATAACAATTTCAAATAGAGGCACTGGAGTTATTTATGGTAATATTACTGAAGTTGGCACACCCAAAGCCCCTGTAACAACACCTTATGCACGTGCGATAGATATCAGTACTACTTATATTACCAAAGAGGGAGCATCAATTAATCCGTCAAGTATCAAACAGGGTCAAGATATTATTATCCGAACCACAATAAGGCATTTGGGTGGTCCAGAAAACTATACTAATATTGCACTCACTCAGATTTTCCCTACAGGTTGGGAGATCCGTAATCAACGAATGGAAGAGGAGAGCGAACAATCATCGGCATTATTTACCTATCAAGATATTAAAGATGATCGGGGTTATACCTATTTCGATATTAATAGAGGTGGAAGTAAGACGATTACACAATATGTCACGCCATCGTTTAAAGGAGTTTTTTATATGCCAGCAATTACGTGCGAAAGTATGTACAATAATCAAATTGCTGCACTTGAAGTTGGATTTAAAGTAATAGTTGAATAGATGTTTGTTAATATGCATTCTCATAGAGATTTAGAAGATGATACTATTGGTATCATAAATCTCGACAATTTTAAGACACCACTCTCTGATAAATCGCTATACTCTGTAGGCATTCATCCGTGGAAGGCGGTTGATAGTGATTGTCTTAATTATTTAGATAAGGTTATTAAATTATCTGAAAATAAACAAGTTGTTGCTATTGGAGAGTGTGGCTTTGATAGCCTTAAAGGCGACAGGATTCTTCAAGATCAACTCTTTGCTAAACAGGTTGAAATAAGTGAGAGAGCTAAAAAGCCTCTCATTATTCACTCTGTTGGTACGCATCACAAGGTCTTGGCTGCCAAGAAACTTTTTAATCCTAAGCAAAAGTGGCTCATGCATAGTGCGCTTGCTAGTAAAGAGATGGGCGACCAGTTTATTCGAGAGAATATCTATTGTTCATTTGCTTCTCGTTCATTACAGCACAAAAGCTCGATTGAAATGTTTAAAAAGTATCCTCGTAATCTTATCTTTCTTGAAACGGATGATAGTACTTTTTCTATCAATATGATTTATAACTTTGCCGCCACTATTTTAAAATGCGATGTAGAGTCGCTAAAAGAGCAATGTTATTCAAATTTTAGAGAGTTTATTAGTAATGGCTAATTGGCAAGAGAGAACCCAGATAATGGTGGGTGCAGATGGATTGGAGCGGCTAAGAAATGCAAATGTTTTAGTTGCTGGTGTTGGTGGTGTGGGTAGTTATGCCGTTGAGCAGTTGGTAAGAGCAGGTATTGGAAATATTACCCTTGTGGATGCCGATGTGGTAAATCCCTCAAATCGAAACCGTCAGTTACCTGCATTAATCAGTACCGAAACAATTAAAAAAGTGGAGGTTGTCAAGCAGCGCTGCTTAGATATAAACCCCGAATTGAATATCACCACATACGACATCTTTCTTAAAGAAGAGTTAATACCTGAACTGATTGATTTTCAGAAATATGATTTTGTTGTTGATGCCATAGATACGCTTAGCCCTAAGGTCTATTTGATATTCGAAACTGTAAAGCGAAATATTCCGCTAATCTCCTCCATGGGGGCGGGCGGAAAGCTCGATCCCTCTAAAATATCCATCACCGATATCTCCAAAAGTTACCATTGTAACTTAGCTCGAATGGTTCGTAAGCGTCTCCATAAGCTAAATATTCATAAAGGATTTTCGGTAGTCTTTTCGCCTGAAGAGGTTGATGATGAGATGATTATTCATGTAGAAGGCGAGCAAAATAAAAAAACAACTGTTGGAACAATCTCCTACATGCCTGCCATGTTTGGATGCTATGTGGGCTCACATGTAATTCGTAATTTATTGCACAAATAAAGGTTTTATAATCTCCTGTAAATCAATCAAAATAGTTGTTTTGTAATGTTAAAATAGCAAAATAGCCATTTTTATCGTTTGAAAAAGATTGAACGTATTTGATTTATGTGTATTTTAGCACCTTGGTTTATAATTTAATTGGTTCAAAATGGACAACATAGACTGGTCAAATCTATCTTTCTGCTACAGAAAAACGGATTACAATATCCGATGCTATTATCGTGATGGCAAGTGGGGAGAGCTAGAAATATCTGATTCTGAGAGAATAGATATGCATATGGCAGCAACATGCCTGCACTATGGTCAAGAGGCTTTCGAAGGGTTGAAGGCTTTTAGAGGTAAGGATAACAAAATTCGCGTTTTTCGAATGAATGAGAACGCCGAACGACTGTATGCAACTGCCGAAGGAATTCTGATGCAACCTTTTCCTATCGAAAAGTTTAAGGAGGCTGTTAAGCTTGCTGTGGCTAAAAATAGCAAATGGGTTCCGCCTCACGACTCAGGGGCATCTCTCTATATTCGTCCATTGCTCATCGGAACTGGTGGCAAAGTTGGCGTTTCTCCTGCAGATGAATTTCTTTTTATCATCTTTGTTACGCCTGTAGGTCCTTATTTTAAAGAGGGCTTTAAACCATCAAAATTAATGATCTCGCGCGATTTTGATCGTGCTGCGCCTAAGGGTACGGGGAATATCAAAGTTGGTGGTAACTACGCAGCTGGAATGAAAGCGGGCGAGTTAGCTCATGAGCATGGTTATTCGGCCGTTCTATATTTAGATAGCAAAGAGCATAAGTATGTGGATGAATGTGGTCCAGCTAACTTCTTTGGAATTAGAAATAACACCTATATCACACCACAATCAAACTCTATTTTACCATCAATTACCAATAAAAGCTTAATGCAATTGGTTTTAGATTTAGGAATGAAGTTTGAACAACGCCCTATTGAACTCTCTGAAATTGAGACTTTTGAAGAGGCTGGAGCTTGTGGTACTGCAGCTGTAATATCACCAATATCTCAAATTGACGATATCGATACTGGTAAATCTTACTTTTTTGGCGATCCACAGAAGGCGGGACCAATATCTGAGAAATTATACAATAAACTTAGAGCTATTCAATATGGCGACGAGCCCGATACACATGGTTGGGTCACTGTCATTGAAGCGTAGTGAATATGTACACAAAAGAAGGCTCTCTAACAATTTAGATGGCCTTCTTTTTTTTACTATCTTCCCATCTTTAAAAATCGATCACTTTTTTAACTGATTTGCATGAAGAGATATGCTGATTTTCTGGTAATTGGAAGCGGTTTAGCAGGTTTAACTTTTGCCCTAAAAGTTGCCGATAAAGGTAAAGTTATCCTTGTAAGTAAGTCCAAACTGGCCGAAACAAATACGGCATACGCTCAAGGAGGCATCTCTGCGGTTATTTATAACTCCGATAGTTTTGATAAACATATTGCCGATACTCTTGTGGCTGGCGATGGATTATGCAATATTGAAACGGTTAATATGGTGGTTGAGAGTGCTCCAAAATGCATTAACGACTTAATTAAATGGGGCGTTAATTTTGACAAACGGGGTGATGGAACATTTGACCTTCACAAAGAGGGTGGACACAGCGAACATCGCATATTACACCATAAAGATAATACCGGCTTTGAAATTCAGAGAGGTTTGGTCGAAGAGGTCAGACGCCATCCAAATATTGAGATTCTTGAAAATCATTTTGCCGTAGAGCTTATTACCGAACACCATTTGGGACAGAGTACCGAAACTTGGATGAAAATCACCTGTTTTGGGGTTTATGTGCTCAATCCACACACCAATTTAGTAGAGACAATTTTGGCTAAAACCACACTCATGGCAACGGGAGGTGCTGGCTATGTCTATCAAACAACAACCAACCCGCCAATTGCCACGGGCGACGGAATAGCAATGGTTTTTAGAGCTAAGGGTATTATCGAAAATATGGAGTTCATACAATTTCATCCCACCTCACTTTATAATCCAAAAGAGCGTCCCTCTTTTCTTATCACTGAGGCTATGCGAGGGTTTGGAGGAATACTTAAAACAATTGATGGTGAGGAGTTTATGCACAAATACGACGAGCGAGGTTGCTTAGCTCCACGCGATATTGTTGCCAGAGCCATCGATAACGAACTCAAAAATAGGGGAGACGATTATGTTTTTCTTGATTGCACTCATCTAAATGGCGATGATTTAATTAAGCACTTTCCAAATATTTATAATAAATGTCTATCTATTGGATACGATATAACTAAACAGATGATTCCTGTTGTTCCTGCTGCACATTACACTTGCGGCGGCATTAAAATAAACCATTTAGGTGCCACGTCAATACAAAATCTTTTTGCAGCGGGCGAGTGCACCTCTTCAGGACTTCATGGAGCCAACCGATTGGCATCGAACTCTCTGCTCGAGGCTGTCGTTTTTGGAGATAAAGCTGCCGAAGCATGTTCAAAACTGTTAGACTCTATTCAATTTAATGAAACAATTCCTGAATGGAACGATGAAGGAACCTCAAGCCCCGAGGAGATGGTTCTAATAACGCAAAGCAACAAAGAGGTGGAGCAAATTATGAGCAACTATGTGGGTATTGTTCGCTCCAACTTACGCTTAAAACGCGCGTTAGATCGTCTCGAAATTATCTATCGCGAAACAGAAGATCTCTACTCACGATCAACGGTTTCCATTGCCTTATGTGAATTACGTAACAAAATAAATGTGGGTTATCTTATTATCAAGATGGCGCAAAAGAGAAAGGAGAATAGGGGACTCCATTACTCCATCGATTTTGTGAAAAATCGCAGGTAGTTACCTTATTATTTTTCTGTTACACTATTGAGCGTAAATATAGTTATCAATTACTATATTTGTAGTTGTGTAACAATTTTTTATCATGATTAACAAAACGCGCGTTCTTTTTTTACTATCTATCCTATCTCTTATATCGCCGATAGTTAAGGCAGAGTGGCTTGAAGAGAAATTTGAACACTACACCACACGGGTTGGACTTTCGCAAAACCATATTAAGTCAATATTTCAAGACAAAACGGGTTATATTTAGCTTGCTACATTTAATGGCCTTAATCGTTTTGATGGTTACGATTTTAAAACATTTACCTCTAATAATAGTGACACCACAACTATCTCTCAAAACAACACTAATGTCATTTTTCAAGATAGAGCAGGCGTCATTTGGGTTGGTACTGAGTTTGGATTAAATAAGTACAACCCAGCAAACGAGAGTTTTCAACGTTACTATAAGCTCAATACCGTTGATCAAAAATATAGTTCAGAGAATAATATTCGCACCATCTACGAAGATGAGAGTGGATTATTGTGGTTGGGCTTCTATGGGGGCGATATGATGCGCTTTAATCCTAAAACCGAACAATTTTTACCAATTCCTGAGCTCAATAGCTTTATGAATCAGCTCAAAATTAATAAGGTTAATGCGTTTCATGTAGATGCTAAGGGATTTTATTGGATAGGAACTGAGGTGGGTGGATTAATTCAATATCAGCCATTTACACATTGTATTAAATCTTTTACAACTAAAGGGATTGGTTCAGATAAACTTTCCGACGATATCGTGATGTCTATTACCGAAGATAGTGAGGGGTATATTTGGGCTGGCACGTGGATGGGGGGTATCAATAAAGTTGATCCGCGCAATGGTGTGGTTGAGAGATGGACAAGTAAAGAGATTCCAAATTTTTCAAGTAACAGCATTACCTCTCTTACATTTGATTCTTCGGGTAATCTATGGGCTGGAACCTTTGATAAAGGGGCTATGTTGATAAATACATCGACTAAAAGTGTGGTACAGTATAAGTATGACGCTGATTCTCCAAATGGACTTAACCACGACATTGTTTGGTCAATTTTTCAGGATCGTGACGGTGTTCTCTGGTTTGGAACATTTGGTGGTGGATTGAATAAATTAACTATCGAAAAAAATAAGCTTAAGCTCTTTCGAACCGAAAAAGGACGCGCTAATTGGTTGAATAATAACTACATCACATCGTGTTGCGAAACTTCGAATAATAAGTTGCTCATTGGAACTTTTGGGGGAGGTATAAATATCCTAAATGCACAAAAGGATCGATTTGAGTATCTACTTAACGACTCGGTAAGTTCGGTTAAAACCATTCGTTTACTCTATGAAGATTCGGAAAAAAACATTTGGGTTTCAACAGATAAGGGTCTTTTCCTTTTTGATTCGAATTTTAAAATTAAGCATCGATTTGAGTTAAATTCAAAGCCCAATGGAATAGGCATCAATACCGTTTTTTCCATTTTACAGGATAGCAAAGGCGACTTTTGGTTTGGTCTTTGGAGTCATGGACTTAAAAAGATGGAGAAGAGTGAGCTAAACAAAATAAACTCTGAAGAGGTTGTTTTTCAGCGCATTGACGAGCCACAACTAAATCATCATACCATCTGGGCGATCTATGAAGATTCGAATAGAAAGGTGTGGTTTGGAGCCGACAATTCCATTTTTAATTACGATAGGAGTTCCCAAAAAATCGTCGATGTCTTGAACTCTGGATTGAAAGATAGCGATAAAAAAATTGCAGCCGTTAGTTGTTTTTATGAAGATTTGAAGCGTAGAAAACTTTGGTTTGGAACCTATGGCGTAGGTTTTGGTTACTATAATTATGATTCTAAAACCATCGAATTCATTCCAAATCTATATGTCGAGTCTCAAACGGCCTTTGCAATACATGCCGATTCAAAAGATAATCTTTGGATTTGCATTAACTCTGGTCTGTTACAGTATAATTTAAAGCAAAATACATTTCGAAATTTTAATTTTGGCTCCGATAACTCACAAAATGACATCTATTACAACTCTTGGATGCTAAAATCTGAAGAGATTGTTTTGGCCGGAAATAGTGGTTTTTATCTTTTTAATCCAAATGTGATCGATGAGAATGTAAATGCCTCCCCAATTGTAATATCTGATTTGGAAATTTTGAACAAATCAATTTACGATCTCCCCTATAAAAATGAAGTTTTAAAAGATGACATCAATAGCGTTCGAGAGATTGAGTTGAGTCAAGATTTTAATGTTATAGGGTTCCAATTTTCTGTTTTAGACTATCGTCATCCACTTCAAAATCGTTATCAATATATGCTTGAGGGTTTTGATAGAGAATGGATTACGATCGATCCAACGCATCGTAAAGCCAGCTATTCTAATTTAAGTGAAGGCAGTTATACGCTTAAAGTTAGAGGGTGTAACAGCAGTGGCATTTGGAATCCCTATCCCAAAGAACTTACGGTTACTATTGTTCCTCCTTTTATAAAATCGTGGTCGTTTAAGATCATGGTGATTCTCATCTTCTTAATTGTTTTGGCTTATTTTATTCGTTTAAAATATGGTGCTATCTCAAGTAAGATCAAATCAACGATTGTAGATATTAATTATAAAAAGCTCGAAGAAGAGCTGGGTAAGTGTAATGTTATGAATGGTGAATTGGAGGGTGAACTCGACGAAAAATCGCGAGAATTGGCCACTTTACGACTCTTTATTCAACAGCGTGAAGAAAACCTTCTTACCTTAAAAAATCTCTTTTCGTCGCTCATAGCTGGTAGTGGTTTTATTACAAAGGCAAAGTATGCCGAAATAATGCAAATCCTTACCAAAGAGCTTAAAGAGCAAAATGGATGGGACTCTTTTAGAGAAAATCTGGATGTATTACAAAATGAATTTCTCAAGAAGCTTGCGATAAATCACCCTAAGTTAACGCAAAAGGATCTTTTGGTGTGTGCATATATTAAATTGGCTAAATCCAATAAGGAGATCGCTAATTTGCTTAATATTAGTGTGCAAAGTGTGGAGATGACACGCTATAGAATTAGGAAAAAGATGGATTTGAACTCCAAAATCTCTCTGAACGACTATTTTGCACGTTTTTAAGGTTGAGCAGAGCACCATCCAAAAAACAACGATATCCCTATAGATTGAACAAAAAACTGAAAAAATAGAGTGCAAGAGTACATAGCTTCTCAAATTTGCCTATCTTTGCAAAAAAATTACGGATGTCGCAAGAGTATTCGCAAGCTTTTAACACTCAGATAAACGACGAGTTGGTTCAAGCACAACCACAATCATCTATGCCAGCGGTTTCTCAAAAAACCACTGCAGGAGCGTCAATTCAATCTTCAAAAGCAATAAAAAGGAGTTTGCCTAAAAAAAATAGCTTTGTGCTTAGCTACTCTGACTCTGTTAAACTTAACTTAATAACACAATCGTCGGGCACAAATACCTATTTTGAGAGTAACGTTTTAACACGCTCAATTACCCCGTTAGAGCAGTTGAGAGATGATCAACTGCTGATCTGGGTCGATTCTTTGGCCACCTATAGATTTAAGGCTGAGATACTAAAGAGTGATTCAATTAGGAATAACCCCCCTCTAGTAACAGTATCCGATTCAGCATCTGTAACAATAAACGATTCACTGATTGTAGAGACTCCCAAAGTTGAGATTTCAAATCCTTTAAAAACGGAGTCAACAACCTATATTGCTAAAGATCAAAAGATTTTGCCTACCTCGTCGTTTCAAGATTCTAAGCTTTTTTTATTGATCATTGTCCTCTTCTCCTTAGGATTGTTGGGATATATGCGCATAAAGAGTAGCCGTTTTTTGAAAACTATTTTTAAAGGTCTTTTTTCGCATCACGAGTCGCACAAGTTATTCACTACAGTTAACATTCGAAATAGTATGCACTCTGTGATGTTGGATCTTCTATTTTCGATAAATATGGGAATACTCATCTATGAAATTACAGCCATGATGATGAGTGTTCGAGGATATATCTTTTCGTTAGCGGTTTTTGCTGGTTCTGTTGCCGCTGTAGCGTTCTATTTCTTAACTAAGAACTTTTTATATCGCTTGGTGGGCTTTATTTTCTCAACCAAAGAAGATACCAACGAATATCTCTTTTTTGTAGGCATTGTTACCAAAACATACGGTATCATTATTACGCCGATCTTAGTTATTTTGCCTTTTACAACGGGTTCTGCAACCTACATCACTATAGCCATTGCCATTGCGTTGTATGCATTTCTCTATTTAATACAATTATTTAGAGCTCTTAAGATTATTTTAAAGAAAGCTATTTCGCTATTTTATTACATTTTATATCTTTGCACCCTCGAAATTCTTCCGTTTATCATTGCGTATAGAATTTTGAACAAATAGTTAAAATGTTGATTCTTAGCCTTTTGTTGAATTAAAATTTTTACAAATTGAAAATCAAAAAAATCCTGGTTTCACAACCACAGCCAACTACCCCTAAAAGTCCCTATTCGGAAATCGCCGAGAGCACAAACGTGCATATCGATTTTCGCCAGTTTATTAAAGTGGAGGGACTCTCTGCAAAAGAGTTTAGGGCTCAACGAATTGATATTTTAGCTCATACGGCCGTCGTATTTACGAGTCGCACTGCTATTGATCATTTTTTCAGAATTGCTCAAGAGTTAAGGATTACAATTCCTGACACGATGAAGTATTTTTGTATCTCTGAAACAATTGCAGTCTATCTACAAAAGTATATCGTCTATCGTAAGCGTAAGATTTTTCATTCAACTGGGAAGTTTATTGACTTAATTGAGGTGATCAAAAAACATAAGGAAGAGATCTATTTGGTTCCAGTTTCGGATGTTCACAAACAGGAGATTCCTGAATTGATGACAAAATCTCAAGTGAAGTGGACGGAGGCGATTTTTCACAAAACGGTTTCAAGCGATTTAAGCGATATCAAGCTTTTAGATTGGGATGTTTTGGTTTTCTTTAGCCCAGCTGGAATTGCTTCGCTAAAACAGAATTTTCCCGATTTTGAGCAGAAAGAGACCAAGATTGCATGTTTTGGTGCAGCAACAGCTAAAGCGGTTCAAGATGCAGGCTTCCGACTAGATTTGCAAGCCCCAATGCCTGAGGCTCCATCCATGACTATGGCTCTTGAACAGTATATTAAAAAGTACAATAAGGAACAGGCAAAAGAGAGCAAACATTAATACCATTGTTATTAAAGATCTAGAAATAAGTAACTCAACTAGTAAAAGTCTCTCATTTTCAAAAGATGAGAGACTTTGTAGTATTATTGCCATCAACCAACTCTATGAGTCGGGTAGTAGTGTGATGAGTTTTCCTTTGCGCGCAACCATGTTGGTGACCGATTCTTACATCGATGATGCACCTCCCGCAAAAGTGGTTATATCCGTGTCGAAAAAGAGATTTAAACGCGCCTACAAACGCAATCTACTCAAACGCCGAATGCGTGAAGCCTACCGCCATTACAAAAACACACTCTATAACGAGTTAACAAGTAAGGGACTTAACCTAAACCTTTCGATAAACTATATTACCAATGATTTGTTAGAGTATGAGCAGATTAACAAGGCGATGGAGAAGTTGATTCAGAAAATCATTAAGAGCAATCTGTCGCGTCCAAAAGTCGAATAATATGGTCTCTTCTCTAAAACGTCTTTTTATTTTTCTAGGATTACTTATATCCTATTTACTTATATTGCCCATAAAGATTTACCAATACACTATCTCCCCCATGCTCGGGGCTTCGTGTCGATATCATCCAACCTGTTCCGCTTACTCTATTGAAGCTTTAAAAAAACATGGCCCTTTTAAGGGAAGTTATTTGGCAATTAAGCGAATTTTTAGCTGTCATCCTTGGGGTGGTCATGGGCATGATCCTGTTCCGTAAATTAAAGAATTGATTCGTTTATTTTAACACTTTCTGGGTGTAGTTAACTTTAAATTGCATTTTTTCCACGATTAATACTTTTCATTTTTCCATTTTTTCATGTTTTCATGTTTGTGAGTTTAATCTCCGAATACAAAGATTTTTAATTAACTTTTGTAAACTTTCTCTCCTTTTTCATATCTCTACGAATTCTTATCTATACTTACGACTAACTCAAGTTGTTTTTCGTTAACAGTTACTCCACTGATTCTTCTTAATTTTCACTTTACTTTTTGTTTGGGGTTGTTTGGAATACCAGCAAGATCAACACTTTTTATCATAGATTAAACAATATTCCCTATTTTATCTCAATGTTGCTAATATTTATTAGTTAAACAGTAAGACTCCTTTTTAATATCTTGGAGTTGTCTGATTGTTTCTCAAATAGATAATAAATAGGATTTCGTATAATTATTGAGTTTAATTGTCTGATATACAAATGATTAATTTTGCAAGGTATGGTTTTTGTATAGTTTAATAGCTGTATAGGGGCATATGTTCTTATCAATATTGAGCTGATGGTATATTTTTGCATTATAATTTTTATACGATTTTTCACACATGATTACTAAGTGGTGGTAGATTGTTAAAGTTTATGTAAACATTTAAAAATGTTCGATATGAAATTCATGTTTAAAAGTAGTTTAAAGTATTTCGTTTTCATTATAACGATGCTTTTAGTTGCAAGTTCAATTTATGGTCAGGTTCCTAACAGAAAACCTTTCCCATTTAAAGTTGTAAACAATACACCTTATCCCGATGATCAGGTTTATGTTATTATTATTGGAGAAGATACTATTACTACTCCAGGTCAACACGTTTGGATTGATTGCAAAACAAGCGAGATGAAGTTTATGGACAGAACGTATAACACCGTATTTGGCCCTGCTTATTATACAGAAGGAACAACTGGTGATGGCTCGGGTGCCGGTTTTGATTATGGTCTTCCAGTTAGAAACGAGATTGAAGGCAACCGTGGTCCTTTTGGAGACAGAATGTATGCAAATTGCTTTACCAAGTTAAGTGAGATACCTAATAAAACAATTATGTTA
>JAGPHP010000193.1 GCA_018055415.1 Breznakibacter sp.
CAATCATTGGTTGTTCGTTGTCGCACTTACGGCTGTTGCAAATGATACCACCTAAGCGAACACCACCAGCTTCAGCAAACTTTACAATACCCTTGCTAATGTTGTTAGCAGCATACATCGCCATCATTTCACCCGAACACACAATATAAATCTCTTGTGCTTTTCCTTCGCGCATTGGCATTGCAAAACCTCCACAAACCACGTCACCTAATACATCGTAGAAAACGTAATCCGTTTCAAACATCTTCTCATCGTAAGCACCTAATTGCTCAAGCAAGTTTACCGAAGTGATGATACCTCTTCCTGCACAACCTACACCTGGCTCAGGACCGCCCGACTCAACGCAACGAGTTCCTTTAAATCCACCTTTCACAACGTCATCTAACTCAACATCTTCACCCTCTTCACGAAGTGTGTCAAGCACCGTTTTCTGTGCCAAGCCACCAAGTAAAAGTCGTGTTGAATCCGCTTTAGGGTCACATCCAACCACTAAAATCTTTTTTCCCATCTCCGCCAAGCCGGCAACAGTGTTTTGTGTTGTGGTGCTCTTACCGATACCACCTTTTCCGTAAATTGCAATTTTTCTCATCTTATTATCCTCCAATTAAATTGTTAGTTGATAGGTATAAGGCATTAAATGTGCCACCCTTTTGGCACGTCATTTTTTAGCAACGAATATAGATTGTAACTACTTGATTTTCAGTTATAAAAATTTTTGAAAATAATTTTTAAAAATTGATGGAGCTTGCAAAAACTACATTTAAAAGCAGACATGTACGTAGATTAAATGGGGTTGATTACAAAAATGTAGGATTTTACAATTCAATCACTTCAATTTAGAGGGGGTCTAATAGATATTTTACCGAATTTTCACTTCAAACACTAAAGTCAAGCTAATTTAGTCAAGAAAATGAAAGATTAACTCATATTGAAAAACAGCGCAACCGATTGATAGAACGCCAATCTGATATTTGATGCAAAACGTTTAATATCTGCATTTTTTTTACTAAAATTGCACTATACATAATGAATAATCGGGCACTACAATCCTAAATGATGAACAATGAAGAGTTTGAAAAGATATTTCAATAGCGCTCATCAAACAACTAATAAAATGGAGTTATCCACCGATTATAAAGTAGCGTTAGAAATCCTCGCGAATCTATCCAAACTAGCATCGGAAGCAGAAATTATTGATAATATCTTTCACCTCTTTGTGACAACTTTTGACGCTTCCAAGATGGTTTACACACCCTCTGTTAACGGTCAATTGGGCGCCCCACATGCTTTGGAGAATCCCAAGGCTCATTTTCACGAATCATCTTTAAAAGAGCTAAATATTCCCATCTATTACAACACAGATCTGCTCGCTCAAATAGACCTCTCTTATGACAAAATAGATCTTGAGTTTACAGAACTAGTTGCAACCATTGCTGCCGATGTCCTCTACCACCACCGGATAACGAAAAGTTTGATTAAAAAAAACAGCGAACTTGAAGAGGCACTGTTGCTTGCAGAATCAAACGAGTCAAAATACAAGCAACTAGCTAATCACGCTTTTGAAGGCATTATAATTCACAAAAATGGAATTGCTTTAGATGTTAATCTAACGCTCCAAATGATGGTTAATTACTCCTATGATGAACTTGTTGGAAAAGATTTGATAAAGCTCCTAGTGCTTGAGAAATATCACGACGTGCTCTATCAAAACGCCAGCAACCACTACCCACTCCCCTATGAGGTGGAAGGGAAAAGGAGAGATGGATCTATTATTTCGGTTGAACTTGAGAGTAAAAATATCGGATCATTTGGCAATGAAGGTGAAGTCAGAGTTACAGCGGTAAGAGATATCTCCAAACGAAAAGAGGTTGAAAAAGCCATTGAACATGAACGCATCTTTAACTTAAATCTGATCGAAACCCTTCCAGGAATCTTCTTCCTCTATGAGATGCAAGATAATCATGCGTTATTATTAAAATGGAATAAAAACCATGAAATATTCCTCGGGTATTCCAATGCCGATCTCTACCAAATGCACGTTGCTGATCTCTTCGAATCAGAGCAATTGCCCAAACTTAATTACGCCTTAGATTTAATCAAACAGAAGGAAGAGTTTGAAATGGAGCTCTTCATAAAACATAAAAATGGGACTCAAGTTCCCTATTTCTTACGTGGCAAAGGTTTTGAAAATAATGGAAAAACCTACCTTGTTGGCATCGGAATCGATATTACGGAACAAAAAAACATCGAAAACGAATTGATTGAAGCCAAAAATGAGGCAGAAAAAAGCGAGGAGAAATACCGCAATTGGTTCGAGCATTTTCCGCACGCAACCTTCATTTGGAAAAAATTGGATGATGATTTTGTGATGGTACGTGCCAATAAGAAAGCTTATGAAGAGAGCAATGGAGGTATTGAAAAGGTGTTTGGCATTAAATCAAGAATATTGTGGCAAGATGAGCCCGATTTAACCGATTACTTATTTGAGTGCTACAACACTAAACAGAGCCGGACCATTGAGCGCAAATACTATTTTAGAGGGAGTGGCGAAGAAAAATTCACCTCCACCACCTACAATTTTATTCCGCCCGACAGCATTCAGATTATAACAATAGACATCACTCAGCAAAAAATTGCCGACGACGAATTAAAAAGCCAGAAGTTGCTTTTTGAAACAATGTTTAACACCATTAGCGATGCCGTAATAATTGCCGACACGAACCGCAAAATTCTCCTCGTTAACGATGGCATGCACACCACGTTTGGGTATGAACCCAATGAAATTATAAATCACACCCCCGAAGAGCTATACGAAAATTTCGAGGCATTCTTAGATGCTGGAAATCGTGTATTCAACCAAAATAGCGTAAATTTTAAAGATCGATACATTACCAACTATAAAAAGAGATCGAACCAAATTTTTCCAGGCGAGACCTTTGGAAGCAAGCTATTTGACGCTAAAGGCAAATGGATTGGGAATTTGGCAATTATTAGAGATGTATCGGAACGAGAGGCTCTAATTGCCGATCTGATTAAAGCACGCGACTTAGCAGAGGAGAACAACCGCTTAAAAAGCTCTTTTCTACTAAACATGTCGCATGAAATAAAAACCCCAATGAATGCCATTAACGGGTTCTCGCAATTGATTATTAAACCTGAGCTTTCGCCCGAGAAACGCAAACAATTCTCATCAATTATCGTAAGCAGCTCAATGCAATTACAATCGATTGTCGAAGATATCCTAACCATTTCGGCTCTCGAAACCAAGCAACACACCATCTCCTACCAACCAGTTTGCATTAATAAAACGGTGGCAGAGTTGTCCGAAATACTTAAAGAGCAAGCTCAAACTAAAGAGATCGCGCTGATTGCAGAAAAGCCATTAAGTGACACAGAATCAGAGATATATACCGATAAAACAAAGCTGACTCAAGTGCTTACAAACCTTATCGTGAATGCTCTTAAATTCACACACGAAGGTTCGGTTGTATTTGGATATGAACTCGTAGATTCCAAATTACGGTTTTATGTAAAAGATACTGGAATTGGAATTAGCCTCGAAATGCAAGAGAAAATTTTTGAACGATTTGTGCAGGTTGAAACGGGCATGATTCGCCAATATGGGGGCAATGGACTTGGATTGTCTATTTCAAAAGGATTTATCGAACTTCTTGGCGGTGAAATATGGGTTGAATCAACTCCACAGCAAGGATCAACATTCTATTTTACAATCCCTTACACGGCTGTCAACAATAGAAGCGACAACAACGTATCTCCCCAAAACAATCTCCCCACCATCCTAGTAGCCGAAGATGAGAAGTTTAATTTTCTATATATAGAGGCTCTGCTGGCGCACTCTAACCTAAATCTGATCCATGCCTCTGATGGAGATGAAGCATTGGAGTTGTGCCGCTCAAACAAGGATATTCGTTTGGTGCTGATGGACATTAAAATGCCCAAAATGGATGGACACACAGCAGCTTCGCGCATTAAGGAGTTTCGTCCAAACTTGCCTATTATTGCCCAAACAGCATACTCATTTGAACAATATAGCGAGAAATATAGCAAAAACCCTTTCGACGATTACATCACAAAACCAATTATTGAGAAAACATTAAAGGAGAAGATTAACCATTTTATTAAAATACTAGAGTAATGTCAAACAGACAAATAGCATTAGCGAAATTTAAAGATGGATATAACTGCGCTCAATCGGTGCTCTACTGTTATGCAGACAAAACAGGCATC
>JAGPHP010000194.1 GCA_018055415.1 Breznakibacter sp.
AGAGAAGTTAAACCTGATAGCGCCGATGGTACTGCGTTTTGTGGGAGAGTAGGTCGCCGCCAACCTTATAACAAACACCCCGTTTATCGAAAGATAGACGGGGTGTTTTGCGTTTGGGGGTATGGGGTTGGTTCGCCTTCGGCAAACGTGTTTGTAACGCAAAAGACGCTAAAAAGGCGCAAAGGTTCGCAAAGAAAAGGGGAGTGTGATTAATGTTATTGGCAACCACCCCGTCCTTCGGACACCCCTCCAAGGGAGGGGATGACGCTGAGAGAGATTTTTAGGTATAATGGGATTTACGATTCAAAGAGATTTGTTCCTGAGTAAACCAGCTACGCGAGTTCGAAAATAGAAATTAATATTTTAATTTATTTTGAGACGCCATAAATGGACGTCTCTACATTTATGCCATCTGTTTATTTCATGTAGAGACGTCTATTTATGGCGTCTCGCTTTATATATTATTATTTAATGTTGTTCATAGGGACGTACATTCTTACATCTATTGGCATACAATATTTTAAAATTAATAATGAGTCTCTCAGCGTTATCCCATCCTTTGGAGGGGTGTCCGGAGGACGGGGTGGTTTTTTCTGTTTCAGGATGCTGATGATATCGCAGGGTTATGCTATGGCACTGCGTGAGGGGCAGAGCGTGAAACCCCGCAGGACGGCCAATATCAGGGGGTTACAGATGTATTGATGTGTATCTGTAGGCAGGGAGTGGCCGGCCGAGGAGTTGAAGCGGCGACCCGACAGCAAAAAGGCCCTCGGGGGAAGAAGCTATTCTATTTTATTTGGAGTTATGCGGTAAGGGAGTGGGCCTTTTTGGTGGCACGCCCAAAGGATTCTTATTTAACATAAGTGATCGATGCTTGGCGGCCTATTTTGTTGGCTATCGATTTGGGGTGAGTAAGATTGAGATATATGTATTGGTTAATGTGCATTGGATTTTATGAATGATTCGACGATGGAGTTAACCTCGGTGTGGCTGTTGGTGTGCATGAGAGCGTCGCGGAGTTGTGAGGCGCCGTCGAAACTGTTGATATAGATTTTGAAGAAGCGTTTGAGCTGGGCAAAGTTTTTGCGGTTCTCGAATATATGGTGGTAGTTGTTGGTGTGCTGAAGCAGCACGTTGAGTCGTTCGGAGAGGGTGACGCTCTCTTTTGTTTTGCCAAACATCCAAGGGTCGTGGAAAATGCCGCGACCAACCATAATACCACTTAGATTGTATTTGTTGCATTTATCGATGCCATCGGATACGGAGAGGACATCGCCATTGCCAAAAATGGGGATGGTTTTGTTGAGTTGATTACGAATGGTGACGGCTTTGCCTATTTCGTCCCAATCGGCGAGACCATCGGACATCTGTTTTTGGGTGCGGCCGTGAACAGTAAGGGCATCGATGGGTAGAGAGAGTAGGTGCGAGAGCCATGTTTCGGTGATGACTTGCTTAACGCCAATGCGGGTTTTGATGCTTAACGGGAGAGTGCAGTGTTCTCGAACAGCATGGATGATATCGGTTACTTGTGAAGGGTTTTCGATGAGTGCCGAGCCGCTTCCATGCTTTACAACGCTTTTGTCGGGGCATCCCATATTGATGTCGATACCATCAAAATGACCCATATCTTGAATGATTTTTACTACTTTTATGAACTTTTCGGGATCATTACCCCATATTTGTGCAATGAGCTTGCCATTTATGGCTTTGAGTTTATCTTTCTCGGATGGGTTTACAAAGAGTCGATGCGATACTTTATCGAACCCTACGGGGTGGCAAAGGCCATCGATGGAGGTGAATTCGGTAAAGTAGAGATTTAATTTAGTGGGGTCGGAGAGTGTCATGACAAGTTCACGAAAAACGGTGTCGGTGACGTCTTCCATAGGTGCTAAAGCGAAGGTTGGGGTTTGAAGTGTTTGCCAAAAGTTACTCATTGTTTTGATTTTTATCTCACCTAAACGAAAAACGGGTGAGATTGTTTTGTTTTAAGGCAAACAAATGAAAAACTTAGTAGAAATCATGTCTCTACTAAGTTTTTTTAATATTAAAAGGTTCCTAGCCATCCGAGATACCACATCAATGCAACGCCTGCAATGATTAGTATAGCGATGGTAATAGTTGGAATCCAAGGGTTTCGCTTTTTACGGAACGGATCTTGAAGATTGAGTTTTGAATTTTCGGGCAGTTTAACTAAGTGAGTAAGAGTTGTGCCGAATGGGATGTTAATGGTTGCTTTAGCGTTTATTGCCCATCCGTTGGCATCGAGTACTGATGCAAGGTTGCGTTTACGTAGTTTGAACCACGATAGAATCATGGAAGGTCCCGAAATAGCAAGAATAATACCCATAATAACGAGAGGCATTTTCCACCAAGTAAGAGCGATAAATCCGCCGACGATGGAGGCTAATGCAGAGCCAATGGCACCGAATGCTAATCCTATTGCAGCAAAGATACCGGCAAATTTTGCAATATCAAAAGGTGCGGGTTGAGCTGCATTGGGTTGTAAGGACTGCGGCGATGATATGGCCTGATTTAGGTGCGTATCGGCACGTTTACCTACATCTTGTATATTGGCAGAGGCTGCTCCTGTCACTTTATCATCTTGTGAGGATGTGAATTTTTCGATCTGATTGCCTACCAATTTCGAAACCCGTCTGTAGGGTGTCCAAAAGGCTTGACGGATACTGATAGAGTTATCGATGATCTTAATAACCGAGGCGTCCCAATCGTTGCCAGCATTATCGTAAAAGATGGCATTTCTACCAACGGTTAAGTCGTCTATGTCGCCATCTGTAAAAGCGGCTACAATAATCATTTGCTCATTTTTGATGTGCGAGATGCAGTTGAAATAGACCAAGCAAATTCCACTTGCTGCCGCCATGGTGTTGTGTTTGGCCATGTCGGACACTTTAATGCAGAGGTCGCAACTACGTTGGTCGTAATATAAGACTCCCGCCTGAAAAATGCCCCTAATTTCGCGTGAGTAAAAGTCGTGAAAAGTTACAAAGTTGTTGAGCAAGGTGTAGATATGACAATAGTATCTCACCAATTTATCTACCAAAATGATGTTGTTAGCCTCCTCGTCGAGATCAATATCTTGCTCAATGAGTTTATTAATATCTTGTTCTATATTTGAACTAAAGAAGGTGTTAATATCCTTAATACCAATAGATTCGATGTTGTTTTGAGGCTTGCTTGCAATCCAATTTTTATAGGGTATAAATTTTTCGCCTATAGTAACCCATTCATTTTCAGATAGCTTCTCATCTTTTATTTGAATAATGTTTTTGAAAGCATCTAATTTTGAGCTCCAAACAGGGTTAATTGGTTTTTTGAATAATAGAGTTTGCGATTTGTCGATTTTGGCAAGTGGAAAATCTTCAATTTCAGTAATACATTCTGATAAATCTCTATTATTAATGGTCTCGATACGAGCAGATAAAGAGCTCAGATTTTGGGCAGATTCGGGCTCAAATTCGGCAAGTTTGCAACGTAAAAAGTAGTCGTCTATTTTGATTTTTAAGGCTTGATAAAGATTATAAGCCTCCTCAGTATTATCGCCATAAGGGAAGATGTTATTTTTGGGATCTTTTGATTGTGAGAGCCAGCTGGAGTAGAGAGTGCATTGCTCAACAAAGGTATCGAGTTGAAGTCTTGAGATACCCTCTTTCCCAGATCGGTCGGTAACAGATCCTATTTTATCGATAATGATTTGGATCCACGTTTTAACTTCGTCGTTGCTTGATGAAGCAGTGGTAATGATGCCATCACCATTGAATTTTGTATTGGCAAAGATGGCGGCAGTATCAGATGTTTCGGCAATGGTGAGTGAGGTAGATTCTGGCTTGTCTAGATTGGTAAGTATTTGTTTAGCAGAAGCATAGAGTGTTTTACCTAAATCATTTTCTTGATTTATAGAATCTAGCGGAAGCTGATGGCTACGTAAGAGTAGATCGTCGGGATTTTTAATGACAGAGAGAATCCATTTTACAGCTTCAAGAATTTCGAGTACTCTAATTTTTCCATCGTTATCGCTATCGATTAGCTCAAGTGTTTTGTGGTCGATTTCGAGGCCATTAACAGGACAACTAAGAGCTGCCCATAGCTTTTGGTCGAGTTTGTCGAGATGAACTAAATCAGCGCCTCTTTCGAGGTTTACTCTATTAACACCTCCCACACGGGAGAACTGCCAAATATGTTTTTTATCCATATAGATCGTGTTTTTTTTATAAAGATAGAATT
>JAGPHP010000195.1 GCA_018055415.1 Breznakibacter sp.
GCTTCCAAACGACCCTCCCCTTTCAATGAATTAACCTCCTGATAAAACGGCACAATCACCACATCCGACTTAATATTCTCCACATTTGGAGCATATCGCTTCTTAGAACAAGAGAAGATAAAAAGTGAAATTAAAACAAAAAACAGTACTCTCATATAACTCATAATCAATCGTTTGATTCAACAGTAAACAACTCCGCAACTTGGTTAATTTGCTCAGGATTACCCAGCAAATAAGCCGTATCACCACCCTTTAAAACAAGCTTAGTAGATGGGTGATCAATCACTTCGCCAGCCCGCTTAATGGCCAAAAGCGATGCCCCTGTGCGCTTGCGTAAATGCATTTCCAAAAGCGTTTTTCCATCTGCCTCAGATCCATCATCAATCAATAGCGCTGTAATCTCTAAAAGCGACAACTCATCGGGCAAAAGTGGGGCATTTTTAATATCCTTTTCCAAAAATTCGCCGTAGTAGTCGCCACGAATATGCGAAATAATTCGATTAATCTCTCTTCGTGGAAGCAATCTACGCGCCAAAACACGGTTGAAAAGGTCAATTGCCACCTCCAATTTTTCAGGAAACACCTGATCTACCCCCATACCATAAAGTTGATCGAGATTACGAATATTTTTAGCACGAACCAAAATACAGACAGTTTTATTCATGTTCCGTATCTTTTCAATAATCGAAAGTGCTGGCAAATAATCGCCCACCGAAATAACCACAATATCGGCAGTAGGAATATGCGCTTTTCTTAAAATAGGCTCATTTTGAGCATCGCCATACACCACCATATCGCCCTTATTCTGTTGCTGACGCGCCAATGCCGGATCAAAAATAATTGAAACGTGTGGCATCTTCATATATTTAGCCATCGATGAGAGTTTTAGTGCCGCCTCATCTTTTCCAATAATTACCAAATGGTTGCTAAACTCAGGAATATAAGCCTCCCTCAACGGGAAAATACCCTTCACAACCCACACTGGCAGAGGCAGTTTCAGCAAAATATTCGCCAACCTGCCCGACACCATAATCAAAAAAGGTGATGCCGCCATGGACACAATCGCCACCGAAAGGAAAAGTTGATAATAATTTTCAGTAATCAACTTATAACTCACCCCAATTTTGGCCAAGATAAAGGAGAATTCACCCACTTGCGCCAACGCCAAACCCACCATTATAGTACCTTTAAAGGTATGTCCAAGTGCAAAGCCCGTTCCACTCGCAATAACCGTTTTAATTAAAATAACCATCAAAACGGTTAGCAAAACAAGAGGAAAATTATGCATCACAAACGACACATCAAGCAACATCCCAATCGACACAAAGAAAAAACTGCCAAATGTATCTTTTAACGGAATCAAACTACTAAACGCATTATGGCTATACTCTGATTCTGAGATCATTAACCCCGCCAAAAAGGCTCCAAACGCCAGCGAAAGTCCCAACGACGAAGTAAGCAAGGCAACCCCCAAACAGATCAAGAAGATGCTCATCATAAAAAGCTCCTGATTTTTGGCCAGCGCAATAAAGTGTAATAACTTAGGAAAGAGCCACTTATTACCCACATAAACAAAAACAAAAACGCCGCTCACCTTAAGTGTCAGAATCAATATCTCCATTCCCACATCGCCACTCGGATTACCCAATAAATTTGTAAACAAAATCAGCGGCACCAGCATTAAATCCTGAAAAATCAAAATCCCCAACACCGTCCGTCCATAGTTAGACGTCAACTCCATGCGCTCTTGCAACAGCTTCAAAACCAGCGCCGAAGAGCTCAACGCCGCCAAGAAACCCATAAAAAGGCCGCCCTTCCAATCAACACCGTAAAATCCACTCACCAGCCAAAACGTGCCCGCTGTAAGCAGCATCTGCATCAATCCACCCAAAAACACTACATGCCTAATTTTAAGCAAGTGCTTGAGCGAAAACTCCATACCAATCGTAAACAGCAGCAAGATGACGCCAATTTCGGCCATCATCTCAATATTATGCGCCGACTCAATAATCTCCAAAACATGCGGCCCAGCAACAATTCCCGTAAGCAAATACCCCAAAATGGTAGGCAGCTTAAGCTTGGTAAACAGCAAATTCACCCCCGTCGAGAGCGCAAAAATGATGACAATATCTTTTAACAGCGTCAAATCCATACCAAAAATTTTGTGTCCCCAAAGTTAGCAAACAACTCCAAAAGACAACACTCTATTTTGACCAAAAGCCCCAATTTATTCAGTAAAAGAGTCTCATAACTTTCGTTTTTTCATTTGGGCGTGCCACCAAGTGCTCAATTCCTGAGAATCAACAAAACCCTTCATCTCTCAAACATCCTTAAACTCGGTACTTGCTGTCGGGTCGCCGCTTCAACTCCTCGTCGGGCTGCTTCCTGCCACAGCAGCCTACTGCATAATCCTTAAACACTTTCACTTGGCCCTCCTGCGGGGTTTCTCGCTTTGCCCCTCACGCGCTCCGCCACTCGAAAACCCAGGCCGATATCGTAAAATGTTACACGTAGAAACCTCCAATCGAACCATTGTTCCATATCTCTCAAAAATTTGCATGGTAAAAAAATGTCCATTTAGAGCAATCTACAAGAAAGATAAAAACAATAACACCCTAAAAATCAATTACATACAAAATTAAAAATCTTTGCACATAAAATAATATTATGTAAACCATGCAAATTTCAAATTAAAAACTAAATTTACATGGTAAAATAATTTCTTCATGTATTTACAACGTGAACTAGAGAAAGATATTCTCAAATCCATTCGCAACAATCCCGTAACCGCTGTTACAGGGCCGCGTCAGTGTGGAAAATCTACGCTTGTCAAACATATTTTAGAAACACACCCCAACAGCATCTATCTCGATCTGGAGCGACCATCTGATTTACAGAAACTTGGAGAATATGCCGAGTATTTTCTATCTACCCAAAAAGATAAACTTATCTGCATCGACGAGTTTCAACGCCAACCCGAACTCTTCCCGTTGCTCCGAAGCTTAGTCGATGAGTGGAACCGCCCTGGCTGCTTCCTTATTTTGGGCTCGGCCTCGCGCGATTTGCTCAAGCAAAGCTCCGAAACCTTGGCAGGACGCATTGCTTACAAGCGCCTTACCCCTTTTTTGTGGAACGAAGTGAGCGACTACTACACCATCGAAAAGATCTTAGCGCAAGGAAGTTTTCCTCGCAGTCTGCTAGCCCCCGACAATGAGATGTCGTTTGAATGGCGCGAAAACTTTATATCAACGTTTTTAGAGAGAGATCTTCTGCTTTGGTCGGGTTTTACGCCAGCCACCATGCGCCGATTATCGCAAATGCTGGCTCACCACAACGGACAAACGGTAAATTACTCTATGTTAGGCAATTCGCTGGGGGTATCGTCGTCAACCGTTAAAAGCTATATCGATTTACTCCAAGGAACCTATATGGTAGAAGTGGTTCAACCCTATTTCTCAAATTTAGGCAAACGACTCGTAAAAGCGCCTAAAGTTTATATTGCCGATTCGGGGATAACCACCGCTTTAATTGGCTTTAGGCAGTTTGAAGATTTACCTGGACTACCCATTTTTGGACAACTATGGGAGCAGGTGGTACTCACCAATTTGAAAGGACATTTTGCCGATGCCGAACTATTCTTTTACCGTACAGCCAATGGATCGGAGGTAGATTTTGTTATGAAATGGCGAAACTTCACATTTGCCATCGAGTGCAAAACCTCCTTATCGCCCATACTATCTAAAGGTAATTACAATGCGATTGAAGATATTAAACCAAATCACACCTTTGTAGTAATCACTCAAACAAATGGCTACGACCTCAAAGAGGGTATTAGTGTTATTAGACTGAGTAATTTATGCGCTCGAATAGAGTTTTTTGCACAAGAAAATGGCCTGTAAAACTATTTCTCTAAAAAATTGCATGGTAAAAAACAACATTATTTTTGCAAAAATGCGGCAAGACAAATAAAACAATATGCTTAATATCAAAGAGTTACCAACCACTTAAATCTACAAAATACTAAAATATTATGTTAATCATGCAAATTTAAAATTAAAAACTAAATTTGCATGGTTTCTCAAAACACATCTACAAAACATTTTAAAATAACGTGAGTTCGATGTAAGAGTTCAACCATTTACTTCTCATCGTTTCACTAGAACAACCATTTCAAGCCCTGGATGTAAGTTCACGGTTTTAAGTGATTCACATCCTCATTAATTACTTGGGTTA
>JAGPHP010000196.1 GCA_018055415.1 Breznakibacter sp.
CCAGAGTTTCACATATCCACTTAGGCGAGCAACACCATGTGAATCAACGCCTCGCAAATCGGCGGCAATAAGTACCTCGGCAGCTTGTTGTGCATCGGCATCTGTCCCGCCCATGGCTAAGAAGACGCTTTTAATGTATTGGGTAAGGTAGGCTGCAGTGTAAGTGTTTGAAGTCATTGTGTTATCTTACTATCCAGTTTTCGATTATTATATTTGAAATACGCTCAAATTCTTGATGATTTTCAGTAACCATAATCAGCTCTTTTTCAACTGCAGTGCACCCAATTAGAAGGTCGAAATCACTTATTTGAGTGCCATTTTTTCTTAAACGTGCTTTTTCGACGCCATAAAGCTTAATGGTGTCATATATTGGTAAAATGGTTACCTGTTTTATGAAGCGATCGATTATTTCGCTGTTTTTCTTAGGATTCGAGCTGTTTTCTGCTCCAAAAACTAATTCGGCTAGGGTGATTTCTGAGATTGCACAGTTTTCTAATCCAACTGATTCTAGTTTGAGATTAAGGTTGAATTTACCTCTAAATAGATGGATGCAAATATTGGTGTCAAGGAGATATTTCATTAGAATTCGGCTCTGTTTTTAGAATCTACTCGTGAGTTTCTAATCTCTTTAATGATTTCATCCGAATCTTTATCATCTTCCCAAGCTCCGTAAATTTGTTTTAAATCAAATTTCGCATCCTCACTAGTCTCAATAGATTCCGTTAATTTAATAATTAACCTCTTTTTCGAGGAATTATCAATTTTGGAAAGAAATCCAAAAAACTTGTCTAATGTATTGTTTGATAACACTAAGCTCATGTTCCTATTTTTTGTAAAGTTACAACTTTTATATTATAAAATAAACCAACGAATTCAGGCTTTAAGTGTTCAATAAAACTATTTTTGAAGTTTTTGGAGCTCTTGTGATATTCGGTTTAGCTCCCACATGTTTTTAAGCGTTGAAATGATCGTGATGTAGTGATTCTCGTTATCTGAATCACTAATTATTGTAGCTTCTTTGATAATATTGGGTGATTCG
Organism: Breznakibacter sp.; assembly: GCA_018055415.1. Taxonomy (GTDB): domain Bacteria; phylum Bacteroidota; class Bacteroidia; order Bacteroidales; family Marinilabiliaceae; genus JAGPHP01. The sequence goes on from JAGPHP010000196.1 coordinate 1,040, forward strand.
AGTCGTAAAAATAGTGTGTGGAAAAGTTGAGAACGATAGGCTTGCGGTGAAATAATTCTGTTTTTGCGATATGTAATAGGTGAACGGTCGCAATAATAGTAAAGAATTTAGTTTAAATTCGAAAAAGAGTAGTTTGTATGAAGTTCCATTGTTAAAGTTGAGCGTAACTTTTTTGTCAATTCCCATGTTTGCCTAAAGATCTTCTATTTAGACTTCTCTTTTTCAAACTCCTTACGAAGCTTTTCGCGTCTCTCTTCCTTTACTTTTTCTTGCGCACGCGCCCACTCAAGCAATTGAGGCGATGGTTTATCGATGATTGTGGTTCTGTGATTCATGGTTTTGTTTACTTAATACCCTGATGCAAATATAGTTATAATCACTAATTTAATGTTCTCTTGCAAGTTAAAAAGTTTAAATCCTTACTCTCTATAATTGTAAGTTGCTGTAGCTTGAGCAGTAGGCATTATAAGCATATCGTTAATGCACACATGTGGTTTGCGGGTAACCACAAATTCAATAGCATCTGCAATATCTTCGGCAAAAAGGGGTGTTAAACCTTTATAGGCATTTACGGCACGCTCTTTATCGCCTTTAAAACGAACCAATGAGAACTCGGTATCCACCATGCCTGGACAAATGGTAGTTACTTTAATGTTGTGGGGTAAAAAATCAATACGCATTCCTTTTGATATGGCCTGCACAGCATGTTTTGTGCCACAATATACGCTCCCTTTTTCGTACGCTTCTATGCCGGCAATGCTTGAAATATTTATTACATGACCTTGTTTCCGTTCTATCATCCAAGGAGTTACAAGTCTTGAGATAAAGAGCAATCCTTTAATGTTGGTGTCCACCATCTGCTCCCAATCGCTCCAAAGACCATCTTGGAATTTCTCTAATCCTGCTGCCAATCCTGCATTATTTACTAATAGATCAATATCTCTCCAACTCTCTTTTAATGAGTTTATTGCATTGGTTGTCTCGTCGTTTTTGCGGATGTCAAAATTGAGCGTCAATGTCTTGATTTTATACTCTAACTCAAGTTTTTCAGATAGTGTAACCAATCGTTCCAAACGGCGTCCTGTAAGGATGAGGTTATACCCTAATGAGGCTAGTTTTACGGCAGTGGCTTCCCCAATACCCGAAGTGGCTCCTGTTATTAATGCAAGTTTACTCATGCGAATGTTGTTTTATGGTCTGATGGTGCAATCATTTAGTTTAGCAATTTCTAATGCGCACATCATCGGTTTATATCAGCTATGTTTGCTCGTTTGAGCTAGTTCTTAAAGAAAATAGTTACTTTTATGGCGTAAAGAGATGATTGTTAAATTTTCGAACAAACGGATCTCTTTGACGATTCAAAAGTAGGAAAAACAAATGATTTTTTTGTTCTATTCTTTTAATTCAACGCCATGGATCTCTCAATTGCTACTGTTTCCGACGCTATTGCGTTAAATTTGAGCGAGTACGAATATCATATTATTTGTAACCATTTAGGGCGTATTCCCAATTTGCTTGAGTTAGAAATTTATGCACTCCTATGGACGGAGCATGCCTCTTATAAGAGTTCTGTTAAGTGGATAAAAACACTTCCATCTTCAGGATCACATGTGATTGTGGAAGCGTTGAGTGAGAATGCGGGGGTGGTTGATTTGGGTGATGGAGTTGCTTGTGTTGTAAAGATCGAATCGCATAACCACCCATGTTCGGTACAACCAAAATTAGGGACTTTTACTGGCCTTAGAGTGGTTAATCGAGATATCTTTTCAATGGGTGCTAAACCTATTGCTTATCTGAGTTCTCTTCGTTTTGGCGATCGAAAAAATAGAGATACTGCTCACTGGTTTTTCTCCGAAGTGATGTCGGGATTGCACGCATTTGAAAAGAGTTTTGGTGTACCTGTTTTAGGGGGTGATGTATGCTTTAGTGCCGATTTTAACACCAATCCAGTCGTTAACAATATGGCTGTTGGAGTTGTTGCTACCAATAAAATAATTCGTTGTGGTGCCTCAAAAGTGGGCTCTATCATCTTGCTAATTGGCTCTGGAACAGGCCGTGATGGGATTAATAGCGATTCTTTCGTCTCTGATTATATCTCCGAAAACATTAGTGATACAAAAAAGCTCTCCTTCAATCAAATGACCAATTCGCGAATTGAAAACGCGCTGTACGAGGCAGTGGAGTTGCTTAACGAAAAAGGGGTGGTGTTGGCGCTTCAAACGGTTGGATCGCAAGGTATTATAGGTGCCGCAGCCGAAATGGCTGCCAAAGGTGAAACTCAAATAACACTACATATCGATAAGGTTCCCACTTATGAAAAAGGAATCACTCCACGCGAAATACTGATTTCGCAAACGTGGGGGCGAATGCTAATTAATATCGACCCTTCAATGTTGACTATGGTAATGGAGCTCTTAAAGCCTCTGAACCTTGTTTTTAGCGTTATTGGTTTGGTTGAGGAGGGATGCGATTTGGTATGTAAATATAACGATGATATAATTATTTCATTGCCAGCAAATTCGGTTGGTTTTGGTGGAGTTGCTCCAATTAATATCCTGCCTTTTAATGAGCCTAAAAGCAGTAATCTGCGCAAAATTGATATCGATCTCTATCCTGAACCCGATCACTATCCGAATGTTATTAAAGCGTTGATAAACAATCCAAATATGATCGGAAAATTGGCCTTTTATCGCTCTGGTATTTTTAGTGAGATAAAAGGGAGCTCCTTGAATCTTGATTTCCCAGGTGACGCCTATCTGGTTGATCTTGAGGAGAGTAAAAAGACGGTGGCAATGGCTATTGAAGGGAATCCATACTACACCGATGCCGATTCGTATATTGGAACCCAAATTGCCTTTTTTACTTTAGCTAAAAATATTGCATGCTCGGGCGCTAAACCTTTGGCAGCAGTGGACTGTCTTAATTTCGGATCTCCATACAATAGAGATGTATATGGCGAGTTTATCTCGTCGGTTAAAGCTCTAACCGAGGTTTCAAAACGTATCAATATTCCTATTGTTGCAGGGAATGTGAGCTTCTTTAATCAACGTTCGGAAGAGGGTAAACTAGTTCCTATTGCAACATCCCCCATTATTGGAATGGTGGGTATTTTAAATAATCGTAATCATCACTCTACTATATCATTCAAACACAAGGGAGATATGATATTTCTTCTTGGAAAGTCTCG
>JAGPHP010000197.1 GCA_018055415.1 Breznakibacter sp.
CCCCCTGGCGTTCTCCCACAGATAAATCGCCACCTTTTTTCCAAGACTCCTCCCTATATCTTTCCCGTACCTTCGTCGTACATGCGCCGTACCTTCGTCGTACCTTCGCCGTACATGCGTCGGCGAAAGCCGCCTTTTTTATGTTAAATATCCAAAACACGGCTTTTGCCGACGCATATACGGCTAACATACGGCTAAGGTACGACGCATTTACGACGCAAGGTGCAATGAAAGGCAGATGATGTGAAAATCTATCTACTTAGGAGAGCCGTAGGTCTCGACCAACATGTTAGTCACGGATTTTAATCCGTGGTGTCGTAACATTATCCCTTTAGTATATTCCCTCATTAACCCATTAACCCATTAGCACATTAACCCATTAGCACATTAACCCATTAACATTCCCCTCCATTCTTTTAACCATCGTTAAACATTTGTAGTATTAACAAATTTTAACAAAATGAGTAGCTTATGTTGGCTTGGTTATTCTAATTTTGAACCACTCAAAAAAATGTAGTACTATACTGTTTATAATAAACTATTTAATAGATATGGAACAAGCTGTTGATATTCGAGAATTAAACGAGAGAATTAGACAAGAGAGCCAATTTGTGGATCTGCTTACAATGGAGATGAACAAGGTGATTGTAGGTCAAAAGCACCTTGTAGAGAGCCTTTTAATAGGTCTTTTGTCCGATGGACACATTCTTTTAGAAGGGGTGCCCGGTTTGGCAAAAACATTGGCTATCACCACGCTCTCAACTATTGTTGATGCAAAGTTTAGTCGTATTCAGTTTACGCCCGACCTATTGCCTGCCGATTTATTAGGTACGCTTATCTATTCGCAAAAGTCCGAAGAGTTTGTGGTTAAAAAGGGTCCTATCTTCACCAATTTTGTATTGGCCGATGAGATTAACCGTGCCCCGGCTAAGGTGCAGAGTGCGCTGCTTGAAGCTATGCAAGAGCGTCAGGTAACTTTGGGGTCGGAGACTTACAAGTTAGAGGAGCCTTTCTTGGTGTTGGCTACTCAAAACCCAATCGAGCAAGAGGGTACTTACCCACTTCCTGAGGCGCAAGTTGACCGTTTTATGCTTAAAGTGGTTATCCACTATCCTAAAAAAGAGGAGGAGCAGATGATTATTCGTCATAACTTAGCTCAATCTTTCCCTAAAGCATCTAAAATATTGAAGCCTGCCGATATTGTTCGCGCTCGCAAAGTGGTTAAAGATGTTTATATGGATGAGAAGATTGAGAAGTATATTGTAGATATCGTTTTTGCTACTCGTTTCCCATCCGATTATAAGTTAGATAAGTTTAAAGATATGATTTCGTATGGTGCTTCGCCTCGTGCAAGTATCAGCTTGGCAATGGCCTCTAAAGCGTACGCTTTCATTAAGCGTCGTGGCTACGTAATTCCTGAAGATGTGCGTGCGGTTTGTCACGATGTAATGCGTCACCGTATTGGCTTAAGTTATGAGGCTGAGGCTAATAACATCACTTCGGAGGAGATTATAAACGAGATCTTAAATGCAGTTGAGGTTCCTTAATAACCTAGGTTTTAAGAATTAAATTAGTGTTCACTATTCTTAAAATTGAGATGTGGAAGCAACGGAATTAATTAAAAAAGTTAGGCAAATCGAGATTAAAACGCGCGGTTTGTCGAGCAATATATTTGCCGGCGAGTACCATAGTGCCTTCAAAGGGCGAGGTATGATGTTTAGCGAAGTACGTGAATATCAGTATGGCGATGACATTCGTAATATTGATTGGAACGTTACAGCTCGTTTTCATCATCCATTTATCAAAACCTTTGAAGAGGAGCGCGAGTTAACGGTTATGTTAATGATCGACGTCTCCGGATCGCGCGAGTTTGGTACCACGCAAAATCTTAAAAAGAGCATCATTACCGAAATTGCGGCGGTGCTCTCGTTCTCGGCTATTCAAAATAATGATAAGATAGGGGTGATCTTTTTTTCCGATCGTATCGAGAAGTTTATTCCTCCTATGAAAGGGCGTAAGCATACCCTTTTCATCATTCGTGAGCTTATCAATTTCACGCCCGAGCACAAGAGTACCAACATCGAGGAGGCGCTTAAATATCTTACCAATGCTATCAAAAAGCGTTGTACAACGTTTGTGATCTCCGACTTTATCGATGATAATTTTGAGCACAGTTTGCGCATTGCCAATCAAAAGCACGATGTGGTGGCTATTAGGGTGTACGATGAGCGCGAAGCAGAGCTCCCTTCGGTGGGTTTAATTAAGATGCGTGATGCCGAGAGTGGCGCCGATATGTGGGTTGACACCTCGAACAAGGCGGTTCGCGATAGTTATGCGCGCAAATGGCAGGAGTCTAACGAGCGCATTAATATGCTTTTTGCTAAGTGTGGCGTAGATAATGTTATGGTAAATACCAACGACGACTACGTAAAGGCGTTAATGTCGCTCTTTAAAAAGCGTATTTGAGTTTAAATAGTTAAATCTTAATAGATTATAATGAAAATAGTTAGTCGATATATACTAATTCTAGCCTTTTTCTTACCTCTCTTGGCATTTGGTCAAACAGAGGTAATGGTGCGTGCAGAACTCGATTCGGCTCGTATTTTTATTGGGGGGCAAATTGATTTAACGCTGGTTGTTAGTCAACCTAAAACGGTTAAAGTACAATTCCCACAATTTAAGGATACTATTGTAAAGTCGATCGAAGTTGTAGAGATTGGTAAAATTGATACGGTAGCCACAGATAACGGCCGATTAAATTTGATTCAAAAGATTCGCATCACCTCATTTGATAGTGGTTTGCATTACATTCCGCCAGTTCGTTTTGAGGTGTTGGGCAAAATAGCCAACTCCTTTGCAACGACCAATGAGAATGGATTAACTGTGGTAAATCCGTTTGAAAATGTAGATCCCAAGAAAGGTGTTTTTGATATCAAAACGGTTATTGTAACACCATGGACAATAGGGGAGATTTTGCCCTATTTAATATGGTTTGCTATTGGTTGGTTTGTTATAGCATCTATTATCGTCCTCTTTTACTACTTAAAAGAGCGACGTAGTCCGCTGGTCGAGATGTTACTGAAGGATAAACCTAAAGAGTCACCATTCGTTATCGCACTTCGCGAACTTGAGCGAATTCATGAAGAGAAGAGTTGGCAACGTGGTGAGGCCAAAAGGTTTTATTCTGACTTAACCGATGTGGTGCGCACATATATTGAAGAGCAATATAATATTCCGGCCTTGGAGTCCACAACCGATGAGCTGTTGTTGTTGCTCAAAAAGGGTCGATATACCGATGAGAAGAGTGTAGCTCTTTTAAGTGAAGTGGTTCAGCAGGCCGATTTGGTAAAGTTTGCCAAGTATATTCCTACGGCCGATGAGTGCGAAAAGCATTTGGCAAAATCTAAACTTTTTGTGGAACAAACGGTGCCATCGGAGCCTATTGTTTCGGAGGTGAAAGAGGATGTTGCTGGCGATTTGAAGAAAATTGAATAAAAATCATTGAAATGAGCGATATCATATTTTTACATAAAGGCTATCTGTTTTTGCTCCTCCTTCTGGTGCCGCTTATTGCTTGGTATATCTGGAAAGAGAGTAAAATTAGTGCAACGTTACAAATCTCATCTCTTCGCGGTTTTGAGGGGATGCCAACATCTAAGAAGGTCTATCTGCGTCATCTGCCATTTATCTTTAGAGTGTTAGCTTTGGCGTTGATTGTGGTGGTTATAGCACGTCCTCAATCAACGAATAACCATAAAGAGGTTACCACCGAGGGTATTGATATTGTGGTTGCTCTCGACGTTTCAACCAGTATGTTGGCGCAAGATTTTAAGCCCAACCGTTTGGAGGCGGCTAAAGATGTGGCCATGGATTTCGTATCGGGCAGAACCGACGATAATATTGGACTTGTTATTTTTGCGGCCGAGAGCTTTACGCAGTGCCCCATGACCACCGATCACGAGGTGCTTATCAATCTTTTTCAGGATATTCAAACGGGTGTTTTGGAGGATGGAACGGCCATCGGTATGGGACTTGCAACGTCGGTTACACGCATAAAGGATAGCAAGGCAAAGTCGAAGGTTATTATTTTGCTAACCGATGGGGTTAACAATAAAGGGGAGGTAGCTCCTTTGAAAGCGGCCGAGTTTGCCAAAAAGTTTGGCGTAAGAGTTTACACCATTGGCGTTGGAACCATTGGTATGGCGCCTTATCC
>JAGPHP010000198.1 GCA_018055415.1 Breznakibacter sp.
CGCATTACAGAGTGAACACCCTTGATTTTCTTAAGTGTCTCTATTAGATTCTCTAAATCTTGTGTGCTTGGAATGTAAAGGGTGATATTGCCATCAAAAATTCCGTCGAAACTCTCAAAGTGGAGTGCCCTAATGTTAACGTGCTTCTCCTCTGAGATGATTTTGGTTATTTTACTAACAATACCCATCTGATCAAGTCCTGTTATGCGGATATCGGCGATGAAACTGAGTAGTTTATGCGTTGTCCAATTGGCATTTACCATCTTGTCGCCCATCGAACTCATTAGTTTTATTGCTACGTCACATTTGCGACTATGGAGTATTATTTTATCCTCTTCGTCGTAAAATCCCACAACATCATCGCCTGGAATAGGGTTGCAACAAGTTGCACGAGTGAAGTTTCCGGGAGCAATCTCTTCATTGATATTCACCATTTTAGGGTTGCTCTTCTTTTCGCTTTTGACTGTTGCGTCGCCGCTAGCCTCTTCAGGTTCAATCTCTTCTTCCTCTTTGTTTGTCGATTTACCACTATTGGTTATAAATGAGAGAGTCCAATATTTTACCCACTTATTTTCCGTTTTGGTGGCAAGTATCTTTTCAAGCGACTCTAACACAATGGTGCCTTTTCCAAGTCCAAAGCAGAGGTCTTCCTTGTTCGTTAAATTGAAGTGCGTGAGTATCTTTTTTAGTATTCGGGCATTGGTGGTTAGTCGCAGCTTGTTTAGTTCTTCTTCAATGATGTGTTCTCCTTTGTCTATCAGCTCTTTGCGCTCTTTCTTGAATGCTTCTTTAATCCTAGCTCTAGCCCTTGCTGTGGTGGCAACTTGTAGCCACTCATATTTTGGTGTTTGACTTTCGGAGGTGAGAATTTCAACCTGATCGCCACTTTTTAATATGTGGTTCAAAGGCACTAGCTTGGAGTTAACTTTTGCTCCAATACACTTGTTTCCGAGGTTACTGTGTATTTCGTAAGCAAAATCAAGTACTGATACTCCACTTGGCATGTTATGCACATCACCGTCTGGAGTAAAAATCATCATCTCGGCACTTGATAGATTGAGTTTAAAGGCATCTAAAAACTCTAAGGAATCAGGATCAGGATTATCTAATAGTTCACGAATATGGCGTATCCAAACATCTAATTCGCTCTCTTTCTCATGCTGCTCTTTATATTTGTAGTGCGCCGCAAATCCTCGTTCGGCCACTTCATCCATTCGTTGACTTCTAATTTGTATCTCAACCCATTTCCCTTGGGCGCTCATAACGGTGGAGTGAAGAGCTTCATAACCATTGGCTTTTGGTGAGCTAATCCAGTCACGAAGTCTATCTGGTTTTGGTTTATAGATATCTGTAACGAGCGAATAGATAGCCCAGCACTGCGCTTTTTCGTCGAGATTAGCTTTGGGGGTAAATACAATTCTAATGGCGCTAATGTCGTAAACTTCCTCAAAAGGCACGTTTTTCTTTACCATCTTAGACCAAATGGAATAGATCGATTTTGGACGTGACTTAACCTCAAAATCGAATCCATTTTGTCGTAGTCGAGCCGAAATAGGGGCAATAAAACTGTCGGTAAGATATTGAGTTGAGGTTTGACGTGTTTTGAGTTTCTCTTTTAGTTCGTTGAATAGTTTTGGATGTTCGTGCTTTAAACTCAAATCTTCAAGTTCTGATTTGATGGAGTAGAGTCCTAGGCGATGAGCCAATGGAGCGTATATAAAGAGCGTTTCACCGGCAATACGAAACTGTTTATATTCGGGCATCGAGTCAAGCGTACGCATGTTGTGAAGCCTGTCTGCAAGCTTTATCAAGATCACGCGAGTGTCGTCGATCATTGATAGGAGTAATTTTCTGAAATTATCGGCTTGTTGACTACGGCTAGTGGTGGAGGTTGTAGAGAGTTTTGTTAACCCATCAACAATGGATGCCACTTTTTTGCCAAACTGGCGTTCTATATCTTCGAGTGTAATATCTGTATCTTCCACCACATCGTGAAGTAGTGCTGCAATGATGCTTTTTGAGCCTAGCCCAATCTCATCGGCCACAATTCGCGCAACAGATATTGGATGAATAATATAGGGTTCGCCCGATTTTCGGATCATTCCCTCATGGGCGTTGTTGGCCAAATGGAAGGCCTTTATTATCTGTTGTACGTTTTCTTCGGTAGTAACTCTACGTGCCGAAACAAGCAATTTATTGAGTTCAGATTCAATTAATTGCGATTCGTATTGTTGTTTTGACTCGTTACTCATATTTGTTCTATATTCAAAAAGGATAGTTGTAAAAAGAACCTCAAGTTATATGTCATTTTGTTGTATAAAGTTACATTTTGGATCGCCTGCTACAGAGCAAGCTAGCAAATTTGTGTCTAAATATTTTACAGCAACCTCTTTTATCTCCTTAGAAGTTATTGTGTGGGCTTTATGTATGATTTTGTTGAAATTATCTAAATTACTTTCAGCAAAATCAAGTGTAATGAGTTGATTAGAGACCGCAAAGGTGGAGTCGAAAAATGAGGCCATGCTACCAAAAATGTAATTTCTTACATTTTTAAGCTCTTCGTTATCAATCTCGTTTATTTGCAAATCTTTGATTGTCTCTTTTATGGCTGCAACAGCTTCTTGTGTGCGTTCTGATTTTACTTCGGTTGAGATATATAGTTCAGTAGCTTCTTTGCGCGGAATGATGTAACTACTTACACCATAGGTGATTCCCATCTCTTCACGCAACTTAGACATAAGTCGAGAGCCAAAATATCCGCCCAATACCACATTCAAAAAGTAGAGTGAAGGGTAATCGGGATGTTTATGAGGCACTAACGTTTTACCCATAAATATTGCCGATTGGTTTGCAGCTTGTTTATTTGTAAATGAGTAGAGAGTTTTGGGTTCTTTTACTTTTTGGTAAATAATTTTTTCAGAGCTCTCATTCGTTAGTGATCCAAATGATTTATTGAGAAGATCTATTGTGTTGTTAGGTAGATCTCCAGCTAAATAGATCCGGAAATTACTTGCTTTATAGTGAGTTCTGTGGTATTGTTTGACATCATCAACCGTAACTTTTTTAACACTGTTGAGTGAGTTGATACGTGAGAATTTATGACTTTTGCCAAAAAGAAGTTTCAAAAAAGCGCGGTGAGCCAAGTAGTTAACTCGTTCTTTTGAGATTTTAAGTCCTTCGATTGACTGTTCAATCTCATTGGCAAAATTCTCATCCGAAAATTCTGGATTGAGTGCCATTTCAGCCAAAAGTTCTACGGCAATATTAAGGTGCTTTTTGAGTGTACGTAATGTTATGCGTGTGTCGAAAAGGGTTGTTACCGGAGAAACAGTAATGCCATAGAAATCAAGAATTTCGGGTAGTTTATGTCCCGGATAGTTGAGCGTTCCTTCGCATAGAAGATTGGCTGTGGCTGTGGCGGCAAAAACCTCTTTAGCCACATAGGTTCCTCGTTTTATTACTAAAGTGATACTACACACCGGCTGAGAACACCCAACAGTTTGAACCACTTTTATTCCGTTTGAGAGTTCGTTGTGGTTGATTGGAGGAAAATTAAGGCTTTCAATCTCTCCAAGTTTTGGTGCTAAAGTTCTATCTATCTTACCCATTTTTATCTCTCTTTTTAGCACAGTAATAGAGTGACGAACATCTCTCCTTTTTGAAAATTTCCTTTGCCAACTCCATGATTTCTTGGGCCGTAACGGCTTCATAAGATTGCTCCATGATGTTGATTTGCTCTACATTTCCCATTAATTCAAAAGTGGCCAAATTTGTTGCACGCTCTTTTAAACTCACTTGTCCAAAAATATGGGTCGATATTTCGGCATTTTTAACCTTTTGAAGCTCCTTCTCCTCAACCAGTTCTTTGGTCAATTTATCAAGCTCTTTCCAAATCTCCACCTCCGCATTTTCAATAGTAACTCCCGACGAGGGCATTCCCATTATCAGGAGTAACCCTTTATCCATTTGCGACTCTACGTAGGCATCCACAAAGGTGAAGATGTTTCGCTTTTTTGTGAGTTGATAGATGAGTCGCGAAGATGAACCTTTGCTTAAGATACTCGACAAAAGATCGAAACCCCTAAATCGAGGGGAGGTAACCGAATCGATATGAAACGCCATGATAAGCATATCATTTGGTACATTTCGTTCAACACGTCTGTTTCTGTAGGCTACTTGAATTGGCTCTTGAGGCAGATTC
>JAGPHP010000046.1 GCA_018055415.1 Breznakibacter sp.
GTTAAAATAGAGACTAACTCATTGATTAAACTTAATTGCTTCTCATCCTTCTTTTGTAAGTCAATATTGTCAATAATATTATTCTCTTCGACTAAGAAATCTTTTAGATTTGAAATTGTTAATTGCTTGAAAATATTTAGATTTTCAATTGAATCATTATTTTGACGATTTCCACTAGAGTTAAAAGTTGAGAAGGATTTATTCAGCCAAAAGTGCCTTGGTATTCTAATCGTGGAGAAGTTGTCGTAAATGCCAGCAAGAATGGCCCCTCTAATGTAGAAATAGGTAAATGTGCTGAATTTTAAGCCCTTTTTGTAATTAAATTTATCTACAGAGTCAATTAATCCTGCGTTCCCATCGTTAATTAGATCTATTAGTGGTATTTTTGAGCACGAATACCTGATAGCGATAGCGACCACCAGTTTCAGATTTGCTTTAATGATTCTGTCTCTTTGAGATTTATCTCCTTTCGAAAGCTCTTCAAATAGATGTTGTTCTTTTTCAAACGAAAGAAGTTCGTTGTTTGCTATCTCTTCAAGATAAAGTTTAAGTATTTTCGAGCGAGAGTCGTTTGTGTAGAGTGATTCCATAATGGTTGTTTTGGTTTAACGATGGCAAAAATGAAACGTTTTTTTTAAATATCCAAAAAATGTGTGGATGTTTTTTGAATAAATTTAATTTGTATCGATAAACTTTACTTATTTAATAATACATTTTGGGTGTTTTATTAAAAAGGATATTGTTGTATATTTGACGACTTTTAAGATAAAATTTTCTAAAGGAAAGTCGTATGCAAAACAAAGTTGCCTTAATTACAGGTGTTACAGGTCAAGACGGAGCCTATCTTTCAGAGTTCCTATTAAAGAAAGGTTATGTTGTGCACGGACTTAAACGAAGATCGTCGCTTTTTAATACCGATCGTATTGATCATCTCTACCAAGATCCACATATTGAAAATCGCAATTTTGTATTGCATTATGGTGATTTGACAGATTCGACCAATTTAATTCGTATTATTCAAGAGGTTCAGCCGGATGAGATATATAATTTGGCAGCGATGAGTCACGTAAAAGTGAGTTTTGACACCCCAGAATATACTGCAAATGCAGATGGAATTGGTACATTACGTATTTTAGAAGCGGTGCGTATTTTAGGTCTTTCTAAAAAGACAAAAATCTATCAAGCATCGACTTCAGAACTTTATGGACTTGTACAAGAAGTCCCACAGTCTGAGCACACTCCGTTCTATCCGCGTTCACCTTATGCGGTTGCTAAAATGTACGCTTATTGGATTACGGTGAACTATCGAGAGGCATACAATATGTTTGCATGCAATGGAATCTTGTTTAATCACGAGAGTCCTTTGAGAGGAGAAACTTTTGTGACGCGTAAGATTACTCGTGCAGTTGCGCGAATAGGTTTGGGCATGCAGGATACTTTGCATCTTGGAAATATTGATTCTAAAAGAGATTGGGGTCATGCAAAAGACTATGTTAAAGCGATGTGGCTTATTTTGCAGCAAGAGACTCCTGAAGACTTTGTTATTGCAACGGGAGTAACTACAACGGTTCGAGAGTTTGTAAAGATGTCTTTTGGAGAGATGGGAATGGAGCTCGAGTTTGAGGGAAGTGCAGAGAATGAAATTGCAAAGATTAAGAGATGCAACAATCCAAAATATCAAATTCCCGTAGGTCAAGTTGTTTTACGAATTGATCCACGTTACTACCGTCCAACAGAAGTAGAGTTGTTGATAGGTGATCCTACAAAATCTAACACGAAGTTAGGCTGGAAACCGGAGTACGACCTAAATGGACTTGTAAAAGATATGATGGCGAGTGATATTCGTTTGATGGAGAAGGATCGATATTTGAAAGAAGGTGGATATAAGACCTTAAATTATTTTGAATAGTTTATAGTTTTATACAAAATAAGATTTCAAATGGAGAAAGAGTCCAAAATATATATAGCAGGTCATAATGGCTTGGTAGGAAGTGCCATACTAAAGAATTTACGTGCTAAAGGGTATTCGAATTTCGTATTACGCTCATCTCAAGAGCTCGATTTAAGAGATCAAGGCGAAGTGGCGACTTTCTTTGCACAGGAGAGGCCTGACTATGTTTTTTTAGCTGCAGCTAAAGTTGGGGGTATTATTGCAAACAATGTATATAGAGCTGATTTTATTTATGAGAATCTGCAGATACAAAACAATGTCATTCATAATGCCTATTTAAACAACGTTAAGAAATTACTCTTTTTAGGGAGTACCTGTATCTATCCTAAAGAGGCGCCTCAGCCAATGCCCGAAGATTGTTTATTGACGTCTCCATTGGAATATACCAACGAACCTTATGCAATTGCTAAAATTGCTGGGATTAAAATGTGCGAATCATACAACATTCAATATGGCACAAATTTTATATCTGTAATGCCTACTAATTTGTATGGACCGAATGATAACTTTAATCTAGAGAAATCACATGTTTTACCAGCTTTAATTCGCAAGATGCATTTAGGAAGGTGTTTAGAGAAGGGAGATTGGGGTTCAATAACACGCGATCTAAATGCACGACCTATCGAAGGAGTTAACGGGGAGATGTCTAAAGAGGTGATTTTGGATAAGTTAGCAACTTTTGGCATTGTTTTGGATAAGAGTGTGAGAATTGAAATATGGGGAACAGGTGCGCCAAAACGCGAGTTTTTGTGGAGTGAAGATATGGCAGACGCGTGCGTGTATATGATGGAAAGAGTCGATTTTAATGATCTAAAGCCGAGTACGAATTCTATTGTAAATACTCATATAAATATTGGGACTGGTGTAGATATTTCTATTAAAGAGTTGGCTGAAACAGTAAAACGTCTTGTAGGCTTTAATGGAGAGTTGTTTTTTAATACCACAAAACCCGATGGGACAATGAAAAAGCTGACCGATGTTACAAAGTTACACAACTTGGGTTGGAAGCACAAAGTAGAGCTTGAAGAGGGTATCGAATTAATGTATAAATGGTACACGACATAAAGATTTAAAATAATTATATATATGAATTTTGTTCAAACAGCTATTTCTGGGGTTGTAATCATCGAACCGAAGGTTTTTGGAGATGACAGAGGTTATTTTTTTGAGTCCTTTAATCAGAATCGATTTGAGGAGAGTATTGGAAAAATCTCTTTCGTTCAAGATAATGAATCTAGGTCTGTAAGAGGAGTGTTGAGAGGATTGCATTTTCAGCGTCCACCTTTTGATCAGGCAAAACTTGTGAGATGTGTAGAGGGAGTTGTGTTAGATGTGGCAGTTGATATTCGCGCAGGATCACCAACTTATGGAAAGCATGTTGCGGTTGAGTTATCTGCCAATAATAAACGCCAGCTCTTTATCCCAAGAGGATTTGCTCATGGATTTGTTGTTTTGAGTGAAACCGCTATCTTTCAGTATAAAGTTGATAATTGGTACTCTCCAGAGAACGATGGTGGAATTTTGTGGAATGATGAAACACTGGGGATTGATTGGAAGATTGAATCTCATGAGGTTCAACTATCAGGTAAAGACAAGATACAACCGTTGCTGAAAGATCTTAATAATCCATTTGTATATATAAAATAGGAAGAGATGAGTATATTAATCACAGGCTCAAAGGGGCAATTAGGCTCAGAATTAAAGGCAATACATGGACAATATCAAGATGTAGAATTCATTTTTGCGGATATAGAGGAGTTAGATATTACCAATTTAGAGGCTGTATTGAAGTTTTGTAGTGCTAATACAGTAACTGGGATTATTAACTGTGCTGCTTATACTGCAGTAGATAAAGCTGAGCAAGAGCGAGATCTAGCGTACAAAATAAATGCTATAGGGCCTCAAAATCTGGCAAAGTATTGTGAACAGAGTGGTGCTCGTTTGATTCAAATATCTACCGATTATGTTTTTGATGGAACAGCTCATGTCCCATTGAAGGAAGATGATCGAGTAAATGCTATTGGCGCTTATGGAGAGACTAAATTAGAAGGTGAGCGATTTGTTTTAGCAACAAAGTCTGATTCAATAATAATTAGAACCTCTTGGTTATACTCCACTTATGGGAATAACTTTGTTAAAACAATGAGACGTTTAGGTGGAGAGAGATCTCAGCTAAATGTGGTTTGGGATCAAGTTGGAACCCCTACCAATGCGGCTGATTTAGCACGTATCTGTTTGGAAATTATTTTGGATGCAGATTCTATTTCAAAAAATGGGCGTGTTTATCATTTTTCCAACGAAGGAGTCGCTTCGTGGTACGATTTTGCACACGCTATTATGGAGATGTCCGGGTTATCGTGTCAAGTTGATCCAATTGAATCAAAAGATTTTCCAACACCAACAAAGCGTCCTCACTATTCGGTAATGAATAAAGCTAAGATAAAAGAGGATTTTGGAATTGAGATTCTACATTGGCGCGAATCGTTAAAAGAGTGTATAAATAAACTATAAATAATCATCTATGAAGACAATTTTAGTAACAGGTGGAGCTGGATTTATTGGAGCCAATTTTGTTCCATATTTTGTAAATAAATATCCTGATTATAAGATTATTAATTTGGATAAATTGACCTATGCAGGAGATATAAGAAACTTAAAAGAGGTTGAAAGTAACCCTCGTTATGAATTGATTCAAGGTGATATCTGCAATAGAGAGTTGGTTGAGTTCATTTTTCATAAATATGATGTTAGAGGTGTTGTTCATTTTGCGGCAGAATCGCATGTAGATAACTCAATTTCTGGACCAGAGGTGTTTATTAAAACAAATGTTAATGGTACTTTCACCTTGCTCGATGTTGCTCGAAAGTATTGGATGGAAAAGCCATTTGCCTATAAAGCAGGTTATGAAGGGTGTCGTTTTCATCATATCTCAACGGATGAAGTCTATGGTACATTGGGTGAAACAGGACTTTTTAGAGAAGATACACCTTATGCTCCAAACAGTCCATATTCAAGTTCTAAAGCTGGATCAGATTTGTTAGTGCGTGCTTATCATCACACATATGGTATGGATGTTACAACCAGTAATTGCTCTAATAATTATGGCCCAAAACAACATGACGAGAAGTTGATACCAACCATTATTCGCAAAGCTTTGGCTTTACAACCAATTCCAATTTATGGTGACGGAAAAAACATACGCGACTGGTTGTATGTATTAGACCACTGTACAGGTATTGATTTGGTTTATCATAAAGGAAAATCAGGTGAAACCTACAATATTGGAGGTAGAAACGAACGTGACAATTTATTTATTGTAAATAAGATATGTCAAATTTTAGATGAGAAACGACCTCTTGCTGAAGGTAAAAAGTATGCCTCTTTGATAACGTATGTTCAAGATCGTGCAGGACATGATCGAAGATATGCTATTGATGCCACTAAGATTGAGACTGAATTAGGTTGGCGTGCCGATGAAAACTTTGAAACGGGTATCTTAAAGACTATCGATTGGTATTTAAATCGAAAGTAGTTATCTAATTAGTAGATATAAGGTTAGGAATTTTTCCTAACCTATTTTTTTAAATATTGTATGCATTATCGTAAATTACTTATAGTTATCTGTTTTTTAACATCCTCGATGTTTGTTGATGCACAGCGTGACTCTGCATCATTTCATGTTAAGAGTACTTTTTCGGGTATTGCTACTAATGGAAAACTTAATGCTTTATACAGTTATTCAAACACCTATGGGATATACGATCCTAATTATTTAGACCAATCAATACTGCATCTTTCAGGTGATGTTACATTGCTAAAAAAGAGACAGATTAATCTTGATGTCGGCGCTGGAGTTGTTATTAATAACCATTTAAACTCTTCTTTTTTACATGAACTCTATTTAAAAGGGAACTTGTGGTTTATTGATTATACCATTGGTAAAGAGGCTTACTCTCCATTGATCATTAATGATAATTTATCTTCGGGACTTCTTTATTGGTCATCAAACAGTGCACCCATTCCTCGAGCTTTGGTGGGCATTTTCAACTATTTGCCTATCCCGTTCACAAAAGGTTGGCTAGAGATTAAGGGCGGTTTTGGTGTGGGCGTTTTAGATGATGAGCGTGAGAGTTATGGGAAGAGTTATCCATTGATTATGGATCAATCTTTTTATTTGAGAATGGGAAATAGTTGGATTCAACCTTATATGGGATTAAACCATTCAGCTCTATTTGGAGGTAAGGATGCAGCAGGAAACCCTATCCCTATTGATTTTTGGGCTACTTTTTTTGCGCGTGGATCGGCAAAGCTTGGAGGAGGGGAAGCCACCAATGCGGCTGGTGGACATGTTGGATTTTATGATTTTGGATTGCATTTGACGCAGGATGAGATGACAGCTCAATTCTATTTTCAAAAGCCTATTCGTGATGGATCTAGTTTGTACTTAAATCATGGCGACAATAAAGATTTTACCGTTGGGTTAAGTGCAAAAATTAACGAAATAAAGTGGCTAAAGGAGATCAGTCTTGAGGGTTTTAAAACTACCTATCAGTCGGGGCCAGGAATGTTGGATGTAGCATATCCAGAAGGTCATCCTAAAGAGGGTCAGCTTATCTTTCCGAACGAAATAGATAACTATGATGCCTTTATGCTTGAAGAGTTTGGAATGGTGGTTACTGGTTGGGACAAGGATGATTTTGTTAATTATTTTTCTGAGACATATAATCATGGTTATGAGTATGGTGGGCGAGATAATTACATGAATAACGGATATTATTACGCAGGATGGACCTATCGTGGAATGGTAATGGGGACACCTTTGTTTCATACAGAGAATCAGTTTGAAGCCTATTCGGGAAGGGAATATAATCCAAGGAGAAGTGTGGTTGTGAATAATAGAATAACAGGATTTCATATTGGCCTAACAGGAGATATTATTCGTAGTCTTTCCTATAGGACTAAATATACTTACACTCACAACTATGGGACCTATCAAGACTATTTTCAAGGTTCAATGAGTTGGGAAGAGGTGCCAAATTACTATTATAAAGATGGCTTAACACAATCATATAGTTTTTTTGAACTGACAAAGTCTCATCTATACTATGATAGTTTAAGCTTAAGTCTATTTTTGGGATATGATTGGGGAGATCTTTATCATGCCATTTCTGGAGGATTTACGCTAACACATACATTGTAGGTATTTGGAATAATTGTTGTACTTTTAAAGGATCATTAAAAAGGAGAGTTTCTGATGGAGTATGTTTTGGTTACAGGTGCAGCTGGATTCATTGGTTCACATTTGTGTGAGCGATTAATTTCAGATGGTTATGCAGTTGTAGGAGTTGATAATTTTGATCCGTTTTATGCCCGAACAATTAAAGAGCGGAATCTAGCTAATCTGATTTATCATCCTAATTTTACTTTGATTGAAGTTGATTTGCGATTTTGTCTTTTAGAAGAAGTGTTAAATAGCTTTAAATTTTCATACGTTATTCATTTAGCTGGAAAAGTTGGTGTCAGACCGTCAATAGAACATCCACAAGATTATGTCGATCACAATATCTCGGTTACGTTAAGAGTTTTGGAGTATATGCGTAAGAGCAAAATTGACAAACTTATTTTTGCTAGTTCATCATCCATTTATGGCAATAATCCTAGTGCACCATGGACAGAGGAGCTTGATGTAAGTGAGCCTGTCTCTCCTTATGCTTTTTCAAAAAAATCATGTGAGCTCCTTAATTACACTTATCACTATTTGTATAATATCGATATTCTTAATCTGAGATTTTTTACAGTGTATGGTCCAAGGCAACGACCAGATTTAGCGATAGCAAAATTTTTTAAACTGATAAAGGATAGTTTGCCTTTGCCAGTTTATGGAGATGGCTCAACAAAACGAGATTACACCTATATTGCTGATATAATTGATGGGATCGTATTATCGATGTCCTACCTATTAAAGAATAAGAAGGTGTATGAGGTTATCAATTTAGGAAATGGAAATCCTGTATCAATGTCAGAATTGATAGATCAATTGAGACGAGTTTTTTCTGAAGATATTAGAATACAATATTTACCAGAGCAGCAAGGAGATGTTCGACTGACGTCAGCAGATATTTCAAAGGCTAAAGGATTAATCGGTTTTAATCCTAAGGTTGATTTCTCATCAGGGTTAGATGCTTTTTTGAAATCGCTATAGTATAACGTTAAATATTTAAATTATGATAAAGGAGAGAGAGAAGGTTGTAAATAATTTTATTGCAGTTCTTGATGTTTTTGTTGGAATTGGTAGTTTTCTATTTGCACTAGTTCTTTTTTTTAAAAGCAGTACCTTTCTAAATTCAAGAGATTTTCAGATAATAATAATACTAATTGCTATTATTTGGTGGATTATGTCTAAGTCGCTTAGTCTTAGCATTTTACATAGATCTAGGCCGCTGTCGAATATTCTTTTTAAATGTTTTCAACTATCGGTTACGGGTACGGTATTTTTAGGATTGTTTATCTATTTCTTAAATTTAAATGAGATATCTCTCCCTATTATTCAATATTTTCTACCTGTCAATCTGGTTCTCACATTTTTATTTAAAGCCATTGTTTATTTTTATATGCGAAAGGCTAGACGCAATGGCCGCAACACAAGAACAATTATTATTATAGGAGATGAATCGTCTGTATTGTTTATTCGTCAATTATTAGACCATGTTGAATGGGGATACCAGATTTATGGAGTAATAGGGAGTGAATCGCTTAAAACTCTACTGCCGAGTAGTGTTAGATTCTTACCTGAAGAGACAAATGTTTCTAAGTTGCTTGAAGAGAAAGTGATAGATGAATTAGCTTATTGTATCAAGGAGCCAAGCATAAAGCAAGTTGAAGAGTTGGTGTTTATTTGCTCCGAGGTTGGTGTGATTTTTAGAATGTATTCGCCATTTTTTAACATGTTGGCTAATAGAACCCATCTTCACTATTTTGACACAACGCCAATGTTGACTCTGAGCAAATTACCTGTTGATCATTTTGCGCAATCGCTTAAGGTTACATTTGATTTTCTTTTTTCTTTCTTTGTCCTTTTATTCTTATCGCCACTTTTTCTTACCATTGGAATAATTATCAAGCTAACGTCAGATGGACCTGTCTTTTTTAAGCAAGAGCGTGTAGGTTTAATGGGGCGTCCATTTTATATCTACAAATTTAGAACAATGGTGCCTAATGCTGAGGCATTAAAGGAGAAGCTAATGTCTCAAAATGAGAGCGATGGACCAACCTTTAAAATGGAGAATGACCCGAGGATAACAAAAATAGGTAAGTTTTTACGTAAGACGAGTTTAGACGAATTACCTCAGTTTATCAATGTGCTTTTGGGAGATATGTCGGTAGTTGGTCCGCGACCACCTGTACCATCTGAAGTAAAGAAATATGAACGTTGGCAATTGAGACGTTTGTCTATGAAACCTGGTATAACATGTATCTGGCAAGTTTCGGGACGTAATACGGTTTCTTTTGACAGGTGGATGGAGATGGATTTAGAGTATATTGATAACTGGTCGTTAAAAATGGACTTTATTCTATTTTTAAAAACAATCAGAGCAGTACTAATGGCAAGTGGTAGATAATTTATTTTTGTGGTGAGATTTTTAGGTTTAATAATATTACTTAGCATAATTGGCTGTGGTCACTCAAAGAGATCTGATTTTAATATTCCGGATCCTCAAAAGATGTCTCATATCATAGCCGAGATACATTTAGCCGATGCTACTGTTTCAAATCCAAAATTTGGTTTTTTTGCCAATGAGCATAATCGAGTCTATTCAGGTGTGTTAAAAAAGTACTCCCTGACTAAAGCTGAGTTTGATTCCGCGGTTGCATACTATTCTAATGATCCAACAACATACCAAAAGATTTATGAAGATGCGATAGTTATATTATCACAAAAGGAGGTTGAGATTATTGGGCTCAAAGAAGATGCAAAAGTTGATACCACCAAGCTTGAGGCTGATTCAATTAAGGATCTTTGGAAAGGTGATCGTGAAGTTTCCTTCCGATCAACTGAGTCCTCGGTTGCTAAAAACGCTTTTTTTGTGATGATCGAAGACTCCTTGCCGGGTGGAGTGCTTTTATTTTCGGCAAATTATAAGATTACTCCAAAGGTTGAAAAGCCCAAGAAATCGTTATTTGTTGTTGATTACTTTGATGGGTCAAAAGACACCTTGCGATTTGATATCAAGGGTGGTTCAAAGTTTGAGCAGTTCGAGATCAAGCTAAAAGATATTATAGTTACTAAGTTGTCGGGGCAATACATTGAGTTTCCCATAGAGAAGGGTGTGGTTGTAGATATAAAAAATATTAGGTTGAAGCGGGTTGTGTCTAAGAGATTTATCAGATCACTTCCTCAACGGTTATAGCAATTATGCGAAGAATTTCTGCTCATTATTATTTAGATGGTATGGAAGTATTGCACAAATATCCTATCATCACCATTGAGAATGGCATAATTGTTTCGATAGAGTGCCATGCAACATTACCCGAAATAGCTGGATTAGAGTTTTATTCAGGAATTCTCTTACCTCTTTTTATAGATGTGGTTGATTTTAGAGAACCGAAGGCAGATTTTTCACGACTTTTAGCTTCGCCCATAGTTGCCGAGTTTGTGATGGATGACAATACCCAAATCAATCAAGAGATTCCCCTCCACTTACAGGCTAAAATTAAAAGCGTTTGTTTGGATCATTCTGATGTTGAGATTTTAAATAAAAGTGGTGTTACCTCTGTTGTTAAAAAAATTAATCTATTAGTAGAGCAAGGTTATTTTAAAACTGCACAAAATGGGGTTAACTATTTTACCTCACAATTGAGTAAACGCTATTTTATGAGTTTAAGAGAGGTGTCAATTGGTTGTAGAGGTGAGTTTTTAATTTATTCCGATCTCTTATTTATACAAGATGCCTCTTTTAATGAATTGAAATTGAGGAGATTATTGTGATTCGTAGCGTTGGGTTATAAATATACGTTAAATAGAATTATTTCTGTGAATTTTCAATATTTAGAATTATTTTTGAGTCGCACTTTTGACCCTCGTACTTATTGTAGTGGGATCAAACATAAAATTATAAAAACGTGAAAAAATTAAATGCCGTTATAACTGCCGTTGGTGGCTATGTTCCTGAATATGTATTGACAAATGAAGAGTTAAGTCGCATGGTTGACACCACCGATGAGTGGATTATGACTCGAGTTGGTATCAAAGAGCGTCGAATTCTGAAAGGCGAAGGTAAAGGGCCTTCAGATATGGCCGTTATAGCAATTCAAGAGATTTTGGACAAAAGAGGTATAAAACCTGAGGAGATTGATCTAGTTATTTGTGCAACTGTGACTCCCGATCATGTATTTCCTGCAACAGCAAACATTATTTGCGATAAGGTAGGTATTAAAAATGCACATGGGTTTGATTTAAATGCTGGATGTTCGGGCTTTTTATATGCACTGGATACTGCATCGCAATTCATTCGTTCGGGCTCAAAGAAGAAGATATTAGTGGTTGGTGCCGATAAAATGTCCTCTATAGTAGATTATACCGATCGTACGACTTGTGTATTGTTTGGTGATGCAGCAGCGGCTGTTTTACTAGAGCCAACAGAGGAGGAGTTTGGTGTATTAGATAGTATCTTAAAGTCTGATGGCTCTGGCCGTCAGTTCTTGCAGATGAAGGCTGGTGGTTCGGTAAATCCTCCATCACATGAAACGGTTGATGCCAGATTGCATACAATCTATCAAGATGGACAGCCAGTCTTTAAAGCGGCAGTTTCAAACATGGCCGATGTTTCGGCCGAGATAATTGAGCGCAACAATATTGCACCCGAAGAAGTAGCTTGGTTAGTGCCTCATCAGGCGAATTTGCGTATTATTGATGCAACAGGACGCCGAATGGGAATTGATCCATCTAAGGTGATGATCAATATTCAAAAATATGGTAATACCACCGCAGCCACTATTCCATTGTGTTTGTGGGAGTGGGAAAAACAGCTCAAAAAAGGCGATAACTTGGTGTTAGCTGCATTTGGTGCTGGTTTTACTTGGGGCTCAATTTGGGTTAAATGGGGTTACGATAGTAAGTAGTGAATTTTCAACTTTAGGTTGTTTTGATAATAGAAAGAGGTGTGTTCGCACCTCTTTTTTTGATTGTGTTTTTGAGCTTTGCCTTATTTTGCCAATGGCAAAACAGCGTTATTACGCAAAGTTACGCAAAGTAAGGCGCAAAGGTTCGCAAAGAATTATAATCAATTTTGGATTTTATTGCGTCCTGATTGAGAGAATTTTGCCAACATAATAAATTGTGATAGACCTAATGGTTAAATTTTCACTCATACTCTTTATTTGATGGAAAAGCGATACATATGTCGACTTGTTTATCATTAAAATTTTAAATAATATGAAAAGGTATTTAGAAATTATCGTACTATCAATTGCTTTTATATGTGTTGATATATTTATTTTCCAACGTGATATAGAAAAAATATTAATAGGATTTATAGGAACTTTTATTTCAAGTTGTTTGCTAGGTTTCGTTGCGACACAATTGTATAGAAAATTTCGTCCAATTGATTTTTTTAAGATCTGGAGGATAACTTTTATTATATTTTTTTTTATATATGATTATTATGAAGTTATTAACTTTAAATGAATAGAATTGATGCAACTGAATTTTAATCTATTTTTTTAAATGTTAAATACTTTTAGTAGAATACTACTCTGGATGGTTGGTCTTTTGTCAGTGAAATTGAATTATTAATTTGGTGTAAAATGAAAAAAATCTTAACTACTGCCATAATTTCTATTATATCATTGTGTATAAACATCTTTGTTTTAAAATACGATGCTCAAAAGGCAGTTACACTAATAATTTTTCAACTATTAAACAGTTTTATAATTGGATACTTTATTGCTTATTTATTTAAGAGGAATTTTCAAGAATTCTCTTTTAAAGTTTGGATGATTACTTATTGTATACTACTTCTTGTCGTGGCTATTGTTGAGTTCTTTGGATTTGCACCGAAATTATAAATGAGCTTGTTTATTCGTTTCAAATTTATAATTTGGAATTAAGAGTCAGAGATGAATATGCTCCATTCTTAATAGTGTTTCTTCGGTAATAGTATAGTTCATTTTGTTGAATTAAATGACGTGATTGATATTGTTCCATCTCGAATGAAATGATTTTGATATCTTTGCGCTTGAATTTGAGGAACTTTTTAAGTTTTCAAATCTATTCAATTTCAGGGTTTTGTAATTAGATAAGGCAGCTTCGAGGGGCGCGTGAGGGATTAAAGTGGAAAGCCCACAGCGACCATCGGGAGCGAGGACTTGGAACGGAAAGCCCGACAGCAAACGCCCTAGATAAGGGTGTATTAATGTTCAGGAGGTGGCGTTTGGTGGCACGCCCAAATAGTTTTAAAAATAGTTTTTTGTGAAGATAGGAAGTATTGAGTTGGGTGAGAAGCCCCTTTTTTTAGCGCCCATGGAGGATGTGTCGGATCTTCCGTTTAGAAAGTTGTGCAAGCGTTATGGCGCGGATATGATGTACACGGAGTTTGTGGCGGCTGATGCGTTGATTAGGAATATCCCTTCGTCGATGAGTAAGACGATTATTGAGGATGTGGAGCGCCCCGTGGGAATTCAGCTTTATGGAAAGGATATTGAGGCGATGGTGGAGGCGGCTAAAATTGCGGAGACACTAAAGCCCGATTTGATAGATATTAATTTTGGTTGCCCCGTTAAGAAAATTGCGACTAAAGGGGCTGGATCGGGGATGCTGCGTGATGTGCCTAAGTTGATTGAGATGACTTCGCAAATTGTGAAGGCGGTGAAGCTTCCCGTAACGGTTAAAACTCGATTGGGGTGGGACGAGAGTTCGAAAGAGATTGTGATGATTGCCGAGAGGTTGCAAGATATTGGTATTCAGGCGTTAACTATTCATGGGCGTACGCGTGCACAGATGTACACGGGTGAGGCCGATTGGACGTTGATTGGTGAGGTAAAGAATAATCAGCGAATGCATATCCCTATTATTGGAAATGGGGATGTGG
>JAGPHP010000003.1 GCA_018055415.1 Breznakibacter sp.
CGTACAGATATTGCATGCAATGTCTCTAGCCTCCTTTAATTTGGCCACCTTTACGGGGTTTCCGCCTACGCCCTCACGCGGCTTAACCCCGTAGTCCCTTATAGTCTTCAAAAACTTTATCAAGCGGACATTCCTTGTGGATTTATTTCCCTGTTCCGTATATTTATATATTGGCTTCGTAGTTTTATTTTCTTGCTTCGGGTATTTACAAATTTGCTCTGTGGATTTACAAATTGGCATCGTGGATTTACATTCTTGCTCTGCGATTTTACAAATTGGCGTCGTAGATTTACATTCTTGCTCCGCGGTTTTACAAATTGTAGTTGTGGTTTTATGTTCTTGCTTCGGTAATTTACATTTATGCTCCGTATAAAGTGCTATGTTTAATCTTAGGTAGCTGAAAAGTCAGGAGGGTATCAATTTTTAGTTGTATGCGGCACAGTCCCTCTCCCTTGGAGAGGGATTTAGGGAGAGGTCTAAAGTAAATGTGATATTTTTCTATAACTAAAAAATTTAACCCCATAATGCGCCATCGGCTCGAACTATTTTGTGTCCTATAATATATTAAGACTTGGTATTTAACACATATACCTGCTATTCTATCATTCATAATTGGTAAATTCATAATTATTTGCACAAAAGCTACATTTATGTGCTTTTTGATTTTTGTAAAAAAAGGGGTTGTTTTGAATAAATTGTATAGTTTTTTAAATAAACCCCCTTGATTAAATAGGTGAATGCTTTAAAAAATATGTTTTTTGGAAAAAATAGATATAAAAAATAGGGGTGTATGCGAAAAAATACATAAAATATTTTGGTAGATTAAAATCAATTCCTACTTTTGTGTCATAGAAAAATGATAACCACAAATTTTAATTAGTATGAAGAAAATTGGAATTTTAACTGCGTTAGTGTTTGGGGGAGCTTTTGCAGCTTTTGCACAAACAACAGCTGCGCCAACAGTAGATTCGGGGGCAACAGCTTGGATGATTACCTCAACGGCACTTGTATTATTAATGGTGCCAGGTCTAGCCATGTTTTATGGCGGTTTAGTACGAAGCAAAAATGTTCTTGGAACAATGATGCATAGTTTTGCAGCTATGGGAGTTATGGGTGTACTTTGGGTTGTAGTAGGATATGCTATGAGCTTTGGCCCTAGTGTATTAGGAGGATGGTTTGGATGGGATTCAAATTTACTCTTCCTATCGGGTATCGATGAAACTATTGATCCTACTGGTGTACCTCAAATTGTATTTGCAATGTTTCAAGGTAAATTCGCAATTATAACACCAGCACTTATTGCAGGTGCGTTTGCCGAACGTGTTAAGTTTAAAGGATATATTTTATTTATAGCATTATGGGGAGTGTTTATCTACAATCCACTTGCACACTGGGTATGGGCTGCTGATGGATTCTTATTCACAATGGGTGCTAAAGGTGCTATTGACTTTGCTGGTGGTACTGTGGTTCATATCTCTGCCGGTGTTGCAGGTTTAGTTGCTGCTATCTATTTAGGTGTTCGTCGCGGATATCCTCATCGTCAAATGAAACCTAACAACCTTGTTATGGTTATGATGGGTGCAGGTTTACTTTGGGTTGGATGGTTTGGTTTTAACGCAGGTAGCAGTATCTCGTCAAACTTATTAACTGCTCAAGCTTTAGTTGCTACTCAAACTGCTGCTGCTGCTGGTGCTCTTGCTTGGATGATTATTGAACATTTCCACGCTGGTAAAATGACAGCTCTTGGTTTTGCATCGGGTATGTTGGCTGGTTTAGTTGCCGTAACACCTGCTGCAGGTGTGGTTCAACCAGCGGGTGCATTAATGTTAGGTATCATTGCTTCACTTGTTATTTATTATCTACTAACTCTTAAAGATAAATTTGGTTACGACGATTCATTAGATGCTTTTGGTATCCATGGCGTGGGTGGTATTGTAGGAGCTATTGCTTTAGTATTCTTTATCCGTCCAAGCTGGTTTAACGGAACAACCGATTGGGGTGTTACTGATCAGTTATTAGTTCAGTTAACAGCTGTAGGTTGTGCCATTGCATACTCTGCTATTGGAACTTTAATACTTGTTTGGGGTATTGATAAAACAATTGGTTTGAAATCGACACCAGAAGAGGAGATGCAAGGTTTAGATCATAGCTACCATGGCGAAAGAGGTTATGGTATGTTGAATCCAAACTAATGGATTGAGACTTTAAACAGTGTTTAGTAACGATTTAAATTTGAATTTATGAAACTTATAACAGCAATTATACGCGCCTATCAATTAGACCAAGTTCGTGAAAGTCTCATTGCAGCTGGCATTACAAGAATAACGGTGGTTCGAGTATCGGGTCACGGTCAACAAAAAAGTGAGGAGATCTATCGCGGACGTAAAATCGTTCCAGCATTGATCCCAAAAGTTAGAATTGACATCGCCGTAAACAATGAGTTTGCAGAGGTTGCGATTGATGCAATCATATCTGCCGCTCGTTCAAAAGACGACCAGCACGATGGCGAAATTGGCGATGGAAAAATATTCATTACTGCACTGGAGGAGTGCATAAGAATTAGAACCGGCGAACGCGGCGGAACCGCAATCTAGGAATTAGTATTTTAGTTATTCATGCCCTAAAATCCTCCTCTTACAACGGTAAGAAGGAGGATTTTTTTTGAGGTTGGCACTATTCTGGCCGAGAATTAATCACCGTAAATTTTTCTTTTAGTTTTAGAAAGGGTCTCTCAAAGTATCTGTACGACAATCCTGAGAGGATAACCGTAACGGTGAATACTAGAATTGTTCCAATTATTGATATGGTTATTGAATTTATTTGAAGATAGATTAGTGGTTTTTCCCAATAACTGCGAAACCCGTGGAAAAATAGATGAAATATAAGTGAATGAAACATATACAATCCAAACGAAATTCGACCAAGATATACAAGTAATTTCGGTACATATTTATCAGGAATTCCAAGCGTTGAGATAAAAAAGAGCACAGAACCAGCTAAAACCATTAACCAACCCAAAATAGCGCCTAGCACTGTAGGGTGACCATTATAACTCTTTACATCAAAATTGTAAACAGAAAAAAACCACAAGGCAACACCAACTAAAAAGAGTCCCAGACGTATTACACCAGAGAGTGATGGAATTTTACCTTTTAAGAATAGGGCTAACAAAGCTCCAATGGCAAAGAACTGAAATTGAAAAAAGCTATTTAACCATTGACCACTCTCGCCGTTATATTCAAGTTTAGCATAGTATATACTCCATCCATAGGAAATTAGAATTAATAATAGACTAATAGCTATTAAAAATTTGCGACCTCCCATCTTTGTCAAAAATGGAATACCTAAATAAAACTGCTCCTCTACAGCAATACTCCATAGAGGATCAATAGGGCCACCAATCCAGCCGAAATGAAAAATGTACCAATTACCTGTAAAAAGCGTGAATGCTAGCCAAGCCCATATATCATTTGTTGCCACTTTAGGCATAAATTGCCCAAGAATAATGAGTCCAATAAACACAATAAAATATAGTGGCCATATACGTAAAATCCTCCGAGTGTAAAATGATTTAATATCAATACTGTTTGTCTTATTTAATTCTCTTAGCAAAAGCTCCACAATTAAAAAAGAGCTTAATAGAAAGAATATCGGTACGCCAAACGCTCCTATGGTACAAAAAGTATAAAGGATAGGTTGCGTTTTTGGATCAACAGGAACATAATCCATAAAATGAAAGAAAAAGACACAGATAAAAGCAAAAAACCTTAATGCATCAAGTTCTTGAAGATAGAAGCGATTGTTTTCAGATTTAGCTAACATTTGTTTTGGTTTAAGGAGTTACAACTTCAAATAGGTGAATATTTTGACTCTTTTTTTATTGTTTAAAGAAGATATGAGTCAAAACTATGAATTATAATTGATCGTTGTAATGGCTTAAGGATAAACAACATTCGAAAAGGGGCAAAATGCAAAATTGTCTGTTTGTATTTAAGATTTAATACGAGTTAGATTGTGAGAGTATAATTTTTTTGATATTTTAAACTTTATTTTATTGAGTATTCTTACATCGAACTCACGTTATTATAAATTCAAATAAATTAATCCATTACTTAAAACAAAAAATGCAAGGAACTTTGTCAGAACCTTGCATTTAAATAAAATGAGTTTTAACGATCTTAGTTGCTAGATTGTTTTAAAGCCGCTAAAAATGAAGCTGCCCAGAAGTTACGAACTCCAAATCCGGCAGGCTTTCCAGACACTTTAGTCGATTTAATAATTTTCTTTGTAGCAGTATCAAAATATACTACTCTATAAAATCCTTGAATCAACGTCTTACTATATAGTTCGGCTATAAAAACTACTCCAACTTCATTTTTACTTCCAGACACGTCAATTGTACTTACTAATGAATCTACTTGCGCATCTGTTAATCTATATTCTGTTTTTGTAGTAATGATTGCAGTTTCGTTAATAGCAATATTTCTGGTTTGAACAAAGTCAATTGTCGGATTTACACTCTCTTTATTGAGATATTTTGCCACATTGAACTTTGGATATTCATTTAAAACCAGTCCATTAATGCTATAAAATGCACTTTTGAATTGTGATGGGCTTTCTAGCGCCCCTTCAACTTTTGCCAATGAATAGTCAATGCCAAAATAGTCAACAACATTAGCTTCTTTAGCTTTGTCTTGAGCAAATGTTAGGTTTGTAATACATACAACTGCTAATAATAATAGTGTTCTTTTCATTTGAAATAGGTTTAAATTATTTATTACTAATATCACGCAAATCTATAAATTTTATTGGTTTACGACTCATTTCCGGCATCTGAATTTTTGAAATATATTCAATAGGCTCAAACGATATCTCAGGAGCAACACGTACTTTAGAGCGAAACAGATCTTTAACCTGTTTTAAAAATTCTTCGGAATGGGTGGTACTCCCAATCTTAACAATAATGGAGTCGGTACCAATGGTATTGGTATAGACCTCAATAATATAGTTTTTGATTTCCGGAATATTATCAAGGATATCATATAGAGCAGATGGATAGAGTGTTGTTCCTTTGTATTTAATCATTTGTCCTTTACGTCCTAGCACTGGACTTAAACGCATGGTTTGTCGCCCACATTGACATGCTTCGGTGTGATGATAGCATATATCCCCTGTTTTGAATCTTAACAAAGGCATTCCTTCAACTCCCAGAGTTGTAATGGTAACCTCACCCGGTTCGCCTGGTTTTACGGGCATATTATCTTCATCCAAAAACTCAACAATGATAAGCTCTGGTTGATGGTGACCACCAACGCCGTAATTGCATTCGGTAAACGAGGATTGCATTTCGGTGGAAGCATAGGTTGAGTGAAGGGTCAACTCAGGCCAACGAGCTTTGATTTGTGAGCCTAACGTGTTGGTAGTAAAGTCGTTATTTCGGAGTGTCTCGCCAATGCAGATTGCCTTCTTTAGCGGACTATTTTTATAGTCTATTCCGTTGGCTTCGGCGTAATCAATTAGTTTGAGTAAAAACGAGGGCACGACTACGCAGCGATTTGGGTGAATACGTTTTATTGAATCCCATTGAAGTTCGGGAATTCCATTACCCACTCTTACCACCCCACAACCCAAATCTCTTGCTCCCATAAAATAGGCAATTCCAGCCATAAAACGGCGGTCAAGAGTGGTCATAAGTTGAATTATATCCTCTTTTGAGCAGCCGGCTGTAGCAAATGAGAGATGTTCATTATAGGCTAAGCGGGATAAATCATTGTTGGTAAGAGCAAATGTAACAGGATCACCTAAAGTGCCCGAAGTGGTAACGTAGTCAATGATTTCGGACTTGTCAACACAAATAAAATCTTCGTTAAAGAGTTGCAGATCACGTTTAGTGGTTACGGGAAGTTTCGTTAAATCTTCAATTGTTTTTATGGTTTTGATATCAATGTTGTTCTCAGAAAACATCTTACCATAAAATTTTGAGTGAGCACTTAAATAGGTCAACTCTTGCTGTAATTGTGCCTCTTGAAAGGCTTTTATGTTATTGGTTGTTTGAAATTGGATTTCTGGATTCTTAATCATTTCTTACGCTATTTATCTTGTTTTCAATGGCATCACGTTCATTCTTACGAGGTATCTCCAATGTTAGGGCTTTTTCCCAATTCCAGAGAGCTTTTTCTTTATCGGCAAAGTGGTGGTGATAATCACCTAACAGAGTATAAACGTAGTAAAAATTCGGGTTTAATTGGATAAAGTCATCCAATTTCTGGGCAGACAATGGAAGTTCATTAGTCATCGATTTTTTAAGCTCTCTAACCCCTAATCTATAATCAATAATTTTTTGAAAATTAGTTTTTAGAAAGGTTGAATCGGCAGCAATAGTTAGACTATCTACATAAATTTCTTTTGAAAAATTGACTCCATTAAAGATCTTGTTTAAATCGTAACAAACGTATTCGCCCGATTGCCATGGAGATGTTGACACCCACATCAAACCTTGTTGAGGTTTGAAAATTACTGAGTGGTGGGCTATATCTTGATTTAATGATTTCTCATTGGTAAAGCCAATTTCTGTGTTATTTTTCCCATGTCTATCTCTTAAAATAGTTGATGCAATTATGGGGGAGATGGTTTTATTCTCTGCTAATAATTCTTCAAGTCGTGCGTATCTGTAAGGACTATCAGAGTTTTGGATGTTCTCGATATTTTTAGGATCTTTTTTGTAATTATCTGCTTGATAGTGATTTGTGCAAATAATTTGGTTTGTGGAACTTTGAAAAAGGGCAATTTGATAAGGCGTTTTTTCAATAATAGCAGCCTTTTTATCTATCGCCGAACCTATTAAAAGTGATTCAGATACAAACGTGTGTCGGCTTTGAGCAATTTTGTAGGCTTCGTCTATGGTAGATGCGTATTGAAGTATCTCTCTAGCTAATATTGATATAGGCATCGCTGCAGAGGTTGGAATATCTCCTTTGGCAGCATTGATGGTAATTGTAAGTCCCTTTTCATTCATCCCGGATAAGACGCCAATCATACCAGCCCAACCAATGGCTGCATATTTGTATCCTTTTGAAGGTGAAACAAAAGTTATGAGTTTGTTTTTAGCAAAGTTGTCGCCCACAAAGAAGTCGAAATTACGCCCAATCAGAAGTGTTGAATCTGAGCTTTTATTTTCCCAAACGCCAAACGAGCTGCATCCAACCAACATATACTCTTGCATGGTGTGACCAATATCGTGAGCTCCATGATAGTTAAGCTGTCGTTCGTAGGCAGGGCCAATGGCATCAAATTCATCCGAACAGGAGAGTGACATGCCATAAATCTCTTCTCTAAACTCCTCAGGAACAAAGGCTCCCATGTTTCGGTTAAAAATAATGGTGAAGAAACGTAGAAATTTGAGGTAGCTATCAGAGGGTATTATTTCTCGTATTTGATCTATAAACGTTTGTTCTTGATAATGGAGTAGCTCTTTGGTTAGTTTGCCGAGCGTAGTACCTCGGTTAATGGCATCTCCC
The DNA here is from genome assembly GCA_018055415.1 of Breznakibacter sp. Classification (GTDB taxonomy): domain Bacteria; phylum Bacteroidota; class Bacteroidia; order Bacteroidales; family Marinilabiliaceae; genus JAGPHP01. The sequence continues at coordinate 7,518 of JAGPHP010000003.1, forward strand.
TCTAAATAGATCTCCCAAAGTCCATTTTTATTATGTCTAAGTTTACTTGCATTGCAAGAGGTGTAACCCGAATCTTGCAGCACCTGATATGAAGTCAAATCTACCGGAATATTAGGATTTTTCATGTCGGCGCTCTGATAGAGGTAGGTTAGCCAAATGGCCGGAATTACTATCACTATAGCAAGTGCGAACCCAGTAATTTTTAAAAACTTTTTCATATTAAGCTTCTCCGATTTTCTTTGCAAGATATTCTGTACCAATGAGATGTGCGCATGTGTGAGCCGCAGTAAGAGTTACTCCTAAAGCACCATGAACATTTAGGTTTTGACCCGTTAAGAAGAGATTGTCAATTTTTGTTCGTGTTGGAATAAGCGTAACAAGCGGGTTATTACAATTTTTAATAATGCCGTAAGCCGAACCCTCTGGTGTTGCTGTATAATCGCGATAGGTGAGTGGAGTAGAGGTGTGAATATTTTCGATGTTCTCTATTATCTCCGGTGCATATGGAGTGATAAAATCCAATATCTCTTGAGCTTTATTTTGCTTAAATGTTTCGTATGAATCTCCTCTTCGGCCAATGGAGGTGTCGCTCCATTTTTCCACTTCTGATAAAAACATGGGATTTAAAACAGAGATTACTTCGGTAAAATTAGGATTTGTGCTACTTGATTGGTAAGAGAGCAGTACATTTCTGACTGAGTAGTCGAGCGGATTTGTCGTGGATGTCCAAACATCATCCCCCTTAATTAGATAAATATTTTTATTGATATAAGGCAATGTGTTATTTTTTAATATCAAATAGAGTGTAAAAATGCCATAACTGTTAGGTAAACTATTTATTCGGCTTAAAAATGCCTTTTTTATTGCGGGTGTTTTATCTACTAATTGGAATGTTACAGATGGATGTAAATTTGAGATGAAGTGTTTGGCTTCAATTATCTCATTGCCATTTACTTCAACTGATGAAATGTTGTTATTTTCAACTACAAAACGAGTTACTTGTGAGGATGTTAGTACAGTACCTCCATTTTCACGTATTTTAGCAACTAACGCATCTGCGATAGCTTGACTTCCATCTACAATACGATGTGGCCCTTCAATGTTTGAGGCATTAATCATGGCGTGATGGTAGAATGTGGAGTTGTTACGCACACCACCATATAGCGTGTTGGTGCCGGCTAAAACATTGCGTAATATATTGTTGTTGACCGTATGGTCAATAACTTTTGCTGCTGATTGCGCAAAGTAATCCATCCCTTGGATATTTAAAATCCCTTTTTTTAGATTATCAACGCTTATTAAGTTGCAAACCTCTTTTAGTTTTTTAGTGTAATTGTAAATATTTTCCTTCTCTTCCGGAAAATAAGAACTCATTGTTTCGGCAAAGTTTTCATAGCCAATAGCATAGTTGAAAATTTTGTCCTGAAAATGTATTTGGTCGAAGCCATCGCCATCTAATCGGCGTGTTTTAATTTTATCATTAATGTCAAAATATTTAAAAAACTGATGTAATATTTGTCCTGGGTCCATGCTTCCAACATAGTGAATACCAGTGTCTAATACCTTATTGTGTCTTTTAAACGATTGCAGGCAACCTCCAAGTACGCGATTCTTCTCTAATACACAAACATTAAAGCCCTCTTTAGATAGAATAGCTCCGCACTCTAAGCCACCTAAGCCGCTTCCTACAATTATGACATCAAATTTTTTCATGAACGTTTAAGGATATAGATTGTGTTTGAGGTATAGGTATCGTTATTTGAGATTTTGACACTTAACCCATGTAAATTTGCAAAAGAATTAATGTGGTCTGAAGATGAAAAATGAAGTTCTCCTTCCGTTTTATTGAACTTAAATATTTTGGTTGATAATTGCTCAGTAAGTTGTGTCGTTTTATGTTTTTTAGTCTGTTTTTTATCACCATCTCGCACAATAATCATCCCATTGTTATTCAGAGAATTAACACACTTTAAAAGTAGTTTCTCTTGTGAAGCTAAATCTAAATAGTGCAACATATCATTTAACACAAAAACGTCTGATAATGGCAGTTTATATTCTAACGCATTGGCATATTTGAATTTAACCCTATCGTTGGCTAAGAAGCTGTGATTTGCTAAGGCAATTTTATCTTCATCGTAATCGATACCTAAGATAGTGCGCTCTTCGGACAGCAACGAAAGCATAAATGAAAGAGGGCCATATCCGCAGCCAATATCTGTTATCGTAGCCTTTTGAGGAATAAGTGTATTAAAGAGTTCGTAATTTCGTTCCATCTTAATTTTTACCCGCATATACCACTCTAAAACAGGCCCTTTGTAGGTGAAGTTTTTAATGAGTGCATCGTAGAAATAGGGATTTTGAGGCGTATTAAATTTTGTATTTATCTCTTTATACTCATTTTTAAAAAGAGTGGAAATAGCTTTAGTTTTCTCCTGATAGGTAACTCCAAATAGCTGATTTTCAAATTCTATTCGAGGTAAAATATTGGCTGCAATAATTCCTTTTTTGATATAAAATGGTTGTTTTTTAGAAGAGATCATACCAGTACCGTAAAGTATAATGGGAATGATATCTAATTTAAGTTCTTGTGCCAAGAAAAAGGCGCCTTTATGAAAACGCTTAAGTTTGTTATCTTCGCTTCTTGTGCCCTCCGGAAAGACGATGATAGAGTATCCGTCAGACACCTTTTTCTTTAGCGAATCAACTAATAATTCATAGCCATTGGAGGCGTTATAAAAATCGGCATAACGAACTATTGGACCAAAAAATGGCGATTGATATACCCATCCGTTTGTAACCATCACAAATTTTGGATGAATACTTAGCAGAAGTAAAATATCTATAAATGACTGATGGTTAGCAACAACTATAGCAGGCTTTTCAAAGCGTTCGTTGCTTTTATTGATACGAACCGTTTTTACGGTAATCATCATCTTTAAGAAGAAACGATTAAACCAATAGATAGAGTGATGGAATATTGATTTTTTCTTTTTACGACTAATTGGTAAAAGCCACAATATGCTCATTAGAAACTGAATCACCCCACATCCTAAAAGAAACAGATTAAAAGCGTAAAAGGTATTTAAAAACGACGTAAGCGTGTATGGAAAATCACCATTCTTGGAGCGTAATTTAGTAAGTAGTTTAAATAGAAGTGGTTGTACGGTAAATGAAACCAAAACAACCGTTATCATTCCCAAAATGGAGATGAGCGAGATGGAAAATAGTGCCGGATGTTTTGCAAATACAAGTACTCCCATGCCTATAATGGTGGTAAATGCTGAGAAGAAGATGGCGGTTTTATGAGACGATAATATTTTTTTACCCGATTCGTATTTGCTCAACAGTCCATCCATGATGAAGATGCTAAAGTCATCTCCAATTCCAAAAATAAAGGTTGAGAGAATGATGTTTACAATGTTAAACTCAATACCGAAAATGGCCATTAATCCTAAGATAATGACCCAGCTTACCGCCATTGGAATGAAGCTCAAAACTGCAAGTTCTATTCGTCCGTAAGAGACGAGAAGCGCCACAAAAATAAGTAGTGATGAGATGTATAGGATTAAATAAAAATCGTTGTTAATAGATGTAGCCATTTTTGTAGCAAAATAGGCCCTATCTACAATTGTTACCTCTTTTTGTGTGTTAATAGTCTTGTAAACATCCTCTTTAAACTCATCCTTGATAACAATTTTTGAAATAAGCATCGACACAGAATCGGTTGAGGAGTACCAATCTTTAAAAATTGGCGATTGTGCAAAGTTTAACGTGTTGTATATAAAAGGTTTATACTCTTTAATTAAAATTTCGGAAAATGGCTCAAAGCTTCCTTGGGTGAAGTTATGTTTGAGTGAAGATTGATTTACCAAATTTATAGCATGTGTCTTTCGTTTATCATTCCAAAATGAATTCCATTTTGCAATTCGTTCATTTTGAATAGATAATGGAATAATGAATTTTTGTGCCGATACTACTTTATCAATTTTACCCGCTTTTTGAAGATCGCTGAGTGTTTGCCCCGATTCACGATAAGTCGTTGCTAATGAGTCAAGACTACTGCCAGTTGAAACAATAAGCACTGTTTTTTCTGCCGATTTAAAGATGGTATTGAGTTTGTGTTCCGCTTTTTTGAGATTATCGGACTCAAAATTCAAGTGCATCATATCGCTATCGAACCTCACTTTGTTGTACATAAAGAATGAGACGATAAGTAGAATGGTGAGAGTAGCGAGTACAATTTTGCTCTTATCGTACCTGATAGAGGTGATTTTTTCAATAAAAAGAACCAGCTTTTGCTCCTTTTTATGATGCTTAATCTTAATTAGGTGAGGTAAAAAGATGAGGCAAAAAAGAGTTGTACCGATGAGTGCTAATGAGGCGAAGAGTCCAAAATCTCTTAACAGTTTTGAACTGGTAAAGAGCAATCCTAAAAAGGCGCCAATGGTTGTAAAACTTCCAATGGTAAGGGGGGATGCGAGTTCTCCAATAACCTGTTCTATGGATTTAGCATGGTTGGCATGCGAGAGCACATGAATGGAGTAGCTCATAGCAATACCAAAAACTGCTGCCCCAGAGCCGATAGCAATGGCTGATATTGTGTTGTTAATGAGACTAATAAAAGCTAAAGCGAAGAGTCCTCCAAACAGTACAGGCAAAAGGATGAGCAAAAATGCCCAACGGTTTTTAAATGCAAAAAAAATGAATGTTGTAATTATAATCAGCGCAATAGCTAGGGTCAAAATGGAGTCCTTTTTAATTTGACGCGCATTATAGACACTTACGCTTGGTCCACCAAAATGTTCAATTAAAATGGTTGGATATTTTGCTTGTAACTGTTTTGTTTGTTGTTCAATAGCCGAGATGAGCGCATCATTTTTGCCTGTTGCTCCTGCCCCATTTTGGGGATCTAAAATAACCAACATCGTGGTTAAATCTTCCGAAAAGATGGAGTTGTTGTACAATCTGTAATTGGCAGCTTCACTAAATATTTGTAGTTCAGAGAGAGGCGCATTACCCACTCCTAGCGGGTCTTTAAGAATAAACTCTTTAAGCGCAATCCCCATTGGTGATACAAGTTTATTATAGTTTTCTTGCATCCTCCTGTCCATCACTTCAGGTTTGAGGAGCGAGTCTATTTTAAGGTAGTCGGCATCTGTTAAAAAGATGGGTAAATTATCGTAAATAAACGAGGTAACTTTGGTGATGCTCTCTTCTTCAATTTTTGAGGTGATGCTTTTGATGTGGGTTTTTCCAACTTCGTTTTGCAAATTTGCAACATAGACATCGGCCGCATCAATAAGCAAATCAGGATCATTTTGCGCAGTATCACCTTGCGAAAATAGGAGAATAATCTTATCCTTAATCTTTAGATTCTTAAAAACAAGAGCTGTCTTTTTGCTATCTTTTCCATCCGGAAAAAAGCTTGTAACATCCTCATCTATATTTACTTGAATGGCAAAATAGGATAACAACAAAAAACACCCAACCATTAGGGAAAAGAGTTGCCATTTGCGCTTTTTAAAGTAGTTGTATATAGATATAAAGAGTGCTCTCATCTAAGAACGTTTGAAAATTTTAAGTGTGATATATGAGATTAACGCAACAAACAGACCACTTGCTGTGGCCAATAAAACGCTTCCAATCAGATACTGGTAAAAAGAGGCTGATAGTGACTCAAAACTGATATTGTCGATTGTTAAAATGGTTGGATTATTCATCACTAAACCACCTGTTATTACGCTTCCTAAAAGGATAAAGGGCAACATTGGCGGCATGCTTATGTTTGATGCAGCAATGGTTAAGACTTTATTTAGTTTTAATAGATGTGCTGTAATCCCTGCACTTATCATCTGATATCCCCAAAGTGGAACTATGCCAAAAAACACCCCTAATCCTATCGAGGCAGCCACCTTGGCATTAGACTCTTTAGAGTGGGTAATGTTATCTTTTATGAAGTTTTTTATATTTTCGATTGTTATTGATCGGATAAATTTGAGTGGATAATAAAAAAGAAGTGCAATAGTTACTAAAAACGTGTTTAAGATGCTAATTCGGGTAAAATCCTGTAAAGGTCTAAAATGCGAAATTCTCTCCTCTTTATTCGGGTAAAAGACCCTGATAGGTATATTAATCACGTTTACACCTCGCCAGGCAGCCTTTACAATTACCTCAACTTCAAACTCATAACGCGGTGTTATGAATTTCATCCGTTCCAATTTGGCTAAAGGGTAGAGACGAAAACCCGATTGAGTGTCTGCGAGAGTAATACCTGTTTCAACTTTAAACCAGAAGTTTGAAAATTTATTAGCAAAGCTGTTTTTGCCAGGCATATTTTCGGCATTAAGGTTGCGTGCTCCAATTATAAGGGAATCAGGTGTTTGCTCAATTTGTTCAATAAATACGGGTATGTCGCTAGGGTAGTGTTGCCCGTCTGAATCAATGGTTATGGCGTAACGAAATCCCATCTGACGCGCGCGTTTCAACCCTGTTTTTAGGGCATACCCTTTGCCTCTATTTTTTTTGTAAGAGATGATGGAAATACCATTTATCCCACTTATAATCTCCTCGGTATTATCGGTTGATCCATCGTTTACCACCAGCACATCCGAGGCGTATTCTTTAACCTCACTGATAACTTTAGCTATAGTGCCATTATTATTATAGGTTGGGATGAGTACTAAACATTTTAGTTGTACTAATCGCTCTTTCCACTCCATCATCTTACCGAAAAATTAGCTTTTAATTTTAATACCGATGATCCGTTAACCAACACGTTAGCGTTGCAACCTAAGGTATCGTCTAAATTGAGTTTTAGCTCAATTGGTTCTTTGGTTGGAACAATAAGTGAAGTGAATTTGCACGATGGTATGGTGTTGTATGTTAATTCTTTATGAGATATTTTTGCCACGCACTCTTTAATGATTTGCAGGGTACAAACTCCCGGTACCACAGCGTGTTCGGGAAAATGACCTTGATAAATGGGATGCGTAGTATTTAGTTGAACCATCACCGTGTGGCTATTTTCCACAGATTCTATTTGCAAGATGGTGTAAAAAGGTATTTTAAACATTTACTTATATTTTAAACTTGTCAGTTTCAATCTCCGAATTTAGCTTTTTTTTGTGGAAATCGTATTTTGTATAGTCTGTTGTGTTCTCTTGCATTAGCATGGAATTAAGGGTCATGTCATTTTTATCAAAGACAAGAACAATGTTTTGAAGGTACTTTTTTACCCGTTTATTTGTGGGAGTAATTAGTACTGTGTAGCACGAAGAGGTTTCAAAATATTCGGTGTTACTCTCATTTCCAAATAGCTCTAAATTGCCTGTCATACAGCCTGATAGCATACTTCCCATTTGGCGCATCATGGGATTTGCTTTCATATCAACGACACTTTTTTTACCATCGGTTATAATCTTGAATTTACCACCGCTCATTACAATTAGATTGCCTTCAGGAGAGGTGTATTCGAGACAAATATTTTGTTCCTTTTGGTAAAAAAACATGCCCTTGGATATATTGGGTTTTGCTAAAACTGCCATGTTTTTTGTTTGGTCAAAATTGCAAACAATGGTATTAGTTTTACTACTTGCCTCTTTTAATTTTTGGCTAAATCCATTTGAAGGATCTATTTTTGAGCCATAATTTTGACTAAAAAGTGTGAGTGAAAGAGATAGTGTGATTAAAGTGATAAATAGTCTCATATTTTATTATCTTATTTCATTAATTCATCAACCCTTAAAAAACGGTAACCTCTCGTGGTCAGATCGTTGATAACACTCTCGGTTAGTAAGTCACTCTGTTCACGGTTATCGTGCATTAGTATTATTCCACCAGGATGAATTAATTGTTTAATTCTCATAAGCACTTTTGTACGCGGCTCTTTTTTTGTGTCGAGAGAGCGAATGCTCCATCCGATTGTTTTATACCCCAATTTTCGTACCACCGATCCAATAGTAGGGTTTGTAACACCAAAGGGTGGTCTAAAATATTTTATCTCCTGATTGGTGATCTTGGTAAGTGTAGATTCGCACTTTTTTAGATCCTCTTCTATTCGGGTTTTACCCAATATTGGAAAATTACCTTTGTGAGTATAAGTGTGATTTCCAATAAGATGCCCCTCATTAATTATTCGTTGTACTATCTCCGGATATTTTTCGGCAAACTCGCCGATAAGAAAAAAGATGGCTTTAATTTGATGATTAGCAAGCACATCTAAAACCTTTGGGGTTAGTACAGGATGAGGTCCATCGTCAAATGAGAGGGCAATTACCTTTTGCTTTGTTTTAGCTCTACAAAACGCCTTCAAATAGACTCCTGTTTCTATTGAATAGGAGGCGAAAATGGTTAAAAATAAGAGGAATGAGATGATTGGAACGATTATAAGCATTTTAAAACAGATTTAAAATGCTTATTTCTTACCACAACTCGTTTTGCGCCTTGTTGAATAGCAATTACCCCATTGTAAAAGGCCTCGGCAGAAGCGGTAAAATACCCTTTTGATGTTTTAAATTCAAAGTCAAAAGAGCCTTGGGGTTCATCGTTTTTCAAATGGAGTTGCTCTAGAACCGCAATCGTATTTTTGTTTGATTGTGAACTGATTACAAAAAAATGAGCGCCCTCTTTTGGTGTTACACCGTTTCTGTAATATCCCATACGCTCCATTATTTTGGTTTGCGAAGGGGTAAGTTCATCAGCTGCACCAATAAGCACGTTTTTAATTCCCTCATTTAGAAGTAAAATGGCATCTAAAAGAGCACTCTCGAAACTTGATTCACGGTGTGAGTATGTCATGTTATAACCATGGTTGTTGGTTAGAACAGCAATCATACCACCTATGGTATTAAAGGTCGATTGTATAAATGGAGTAGGGTTGATAAGTTGTTCGTTGTTATCGATAATCGATTTCAGGAACTTTTCGCTATCTGTAAGGCAACCCAAACCTGTAGCAGTAATGATGGCATCAACACTCTTATCAGTCGATGTGCGTAAACACTCCAAAGCTGTAGCTACTCCCATTTTTAAGATGGGACTCATTCGACGGCGCGTATTGGCATCTGGGATGAGAGTTTTTAAATCGAGTTCGCAATTGCTTGAGCTGATGCTATTTATGTAGAGTTCCATCTTGTTATATTTTTGAAAAGATAAGAGATGAGCAATTACCACCAAAACCAAAGGAGTTTGACATTACAGTATCAATCTTAACACCTGTTTGAAATTTTGTTTGCGGCACAATTTCGAGTTCTGCCATAGGGATTTTGAAGTTCAGATTTGGGAAAATAACCCCTCTATCAATAGCTAAAACCGAGAAAACAGCCTCTACACCACCTGCGGCAGCCAATGTATGTCCCGTAAAGGGTTTTGTAGAGCTAATAGGTGGCAAGTTGTTGTTAAACAGTGCTTTAATTGCACTTCCTTCGCTTGAGTCGTTGTTGTTGGTACCTGTACCGTGAACATTGATGTAGCTAATCTCTTCCGGCTTTAATGAGCTCATTTTCAGAGCCTGTTCCATGGCCTTGAAAGGGCCAATGCCCTCGGCAGATGAAGCGGTTTGATGAAAAGCATCGTTGGTATTGGCAAATCCGGCAACTTTGCAGTAGGCTTTGCGTTGAAGCGTATCTTCGCGTTGAAGTACTATATATCCTGCGCCTTCACCCAGATTTAGACCTGTGCGAGTATCGTCAAATGGTCGGCATTTGGCTTGATCTAAAATCATTAACGAATGAAATCCGTTTAGTGTAAATTTACAAAGAGCATCGGTACCACCCACAACGGCACAATCCAAATAACCTTGACGAATAAGTCGTGCTCCAAGCATAATTGCGTTGGCTGCCGAGGAACAGGCTGTACTGATAGTGGTGGTGTAACCATTTATATCGCAAAGTTTGGCTATTTCGTTGGTACTATCATAACAATCGTGTGGCGCCACTTCGCGTAATCGTCCTTTACTGTTATCCGCTGCAAATGCCTCGTAAAAATGGTAGGTTAAATCCATTCCGCCAACGGTAGTTGAAGAGATAAGTCCTATACGCAACGTTTTAGTATCTATTTTTGCATCTTTTACAGCCTCTTGCGCAGCAACCATGCCTAAAAGAGCCGAACGCGAGTAGGTTTTGTTTTTTGGCAGATGAAGACGCGCTTTTAACTCTTCGTTTGTAGCTTTGACTTCTCCAACTTTCAGATTATGAGATGTTTCGAATAGAGTAATGTCTCCTAGACCATCGGTAGATGCGGCCAATGAGGCGAAGTTCTCTTCGACCCCAATACCAATTGCCGAAACAATACCAATTCCACTAACATAGATTTGCATTATTTTCGGTTTTCGGTGATGAATTTTGCCAATGTAGCAATTGATTTGAAGATAGGTTTTGCCTCAACCGGATCGGCTAATCTAATGCCGTAATTTTTCTCTAAAATAAGAATAATTTCAAGAGCATCAATTGAATCTAACCCCAGACCATCACCAAAAAGAGGCGCTTCGTTGTCGATGTCATCAGGTGTAATTTCTTCTAAATTAAGGGCTTCAATGATTTGAACCTTAAGGTTGTGCATTAACTCTTCCATATCTTTCTATTTTTCCAATAATTTAAAATCAGCATTATAACTTTCGCCCAAAAATTCGCACCAACCAAAAATAACCGCTTTATAGTTCTCTCTATTTAAAACCATTTGCGCATACGACTCTATAAATTTGGAGTCGTACTCCGATTGAATAAAGAAGCTATTTTCGCCTTGTATTTTGTGGCGAATGGCAATCTCTCCTAGGACAACGTTTGGTAGCGTGTAAACGAAAACAGCCGGGCTTACTCCAGTCTCAGGCTTTTCGTTGAGTATGTTTTGATGTTTAATATCCGTATCAAGTGACGAACTTCTGTTTGCCAGAATAATGGCTACTTCTGATGGGATAAATGTTTGATTCTTTAGCAGATATTCAGTTGCTAAATATCCCAGTTTACATAAATCATCCATCTTGTAAAACTTCATATTTGAAGCTTCTAAGCTTTTGAATGCTGCTCGCACAAAGTCGTGAAAGGGTTCACTATTTTCAAATATCACCATATCATCCTTCACAATTTTTCCCTTATTTATTGCGATAGAGGTTGTTATTTTGCTCGGTGATACAAGATTTATCTTAGTATTTATACCTACGTTTTCAAGTGCTAAAACGATAGCTCCGTTGCAACCTCCAAAACCCGATGCTGTTTTAATACATCGTTTCATTGGTAAAGTTTGATGCATTCCAGAAATGATAATAGGCTCAGGTACACCAAGTTGTGTGAATCCCTTGGTAGCTAAAAGAGTGTTGCTTTTGAGTTGCTCTGCACACATTGCCAGTTCAATTAATCCAGCACCTCCAAGGGTATGTCCAAAATAGGGTTTTAAACTATTTACCGGTAAGGTTTGTAGTTGAGCCATATTTATGGCTTTGGACTCCATTTCGTCGTTAAACGGGGTGGCCGTGCCATGGGCATTAATAAAGCTAATATCCGAAACTGTTAAATTAGTTTCATTCATAGCCTGTTGCATGGCGTAACAGAGACCGTCGCCGGTGCGTGATGGGCCGGAAATGTGGTTGGCATCGTTGGTAATAGCACCCCCCTCTATAATAATTCCAGTTGAAAGAGCCTTATTATTAGTAACTAACATTGTAGCAACACCTTCGCCTAGGGTAAGTCCATCGCGGTTTCCATCGTATGGGATACACGGTTTTTCACTTACCGATTTGAAAGCTGTAAATCCTGTTACTACAAATTCAGTGAGCAGATCGCCACCGGTAACTATCACATGGTTATATTTTTCTTCTCTAATGAGTCGTGAGGCAATAATAGTTGCTGACACTCCTGAAATACAGGCATTTGAAATAACTAGAGGTTCGTTTTTTGCACCAAAATAGTTGGATACTCTCGAAGCCATTTTGTTTAAAAATAGTTTTTCATCGAGAGCTTGTGTATTATTTTTTAGTACATCAATATTACCCTTGGTTGTTGAGAAGATTATAGCGCAGTCTTCCTTTGAAATATCAATAGATGAGCTATTTAAAACATCCTTGATGGATAGAATTAATAATTTCTCTAGCGTTGTAAACTCATTCAAATTAAGTTTAGCAGCTTCAATCTCTAATCTATTTTTATCAATTTGAGCCGCAAGTAGAGGCGATTCAAATATTGATTTGTCATTAACTTGTTTAATACCAGATTGGTACTCAATAGCCGCTGCAAAATTATCTTTTGAAGAAAACCCCAAAGAGCTAATAATATTAGTAGCTCCAATAAAGGTTTTACAATTTACTGAACTCCCCATTTTGCCTTCCATTGTAGATAAAAGTCGGGGTTAATAAGCTCCAGCTGATTATCTTTGTTTAAAAATACTTGTACACTTTCACCACTTGCAACAACTTGGTTATCAGACTCTCTATAGATGGTGTACTCGAACATTATTTTAGCCGCTCCAGTGTTGATAAAACGGGTTTCAACAATGGCTAATTCGCCACAAACTAAAGGTGATTTGTAGTCGATATTGATTTTAACAATAGGGGTTACAAAACCACTCTTATATATTTCCATATAACCTAAACCGCTGTATTGACGGCCAAAAGCTTCACGACCATCTTCAAAATAACGCACATATTCCCCATGCCACACAATTTGCATGGAGTCAACCTCACTAAATCGCACTCTAATTTGAGTTCGATTAATAAGACTTGGAATACTCTTACTTACTCGTTTTACCATCTATTTGTCTCTATTTTTGATCTGATGTAGCCACTTTCATTTGGCATTCGGCCACAATTTCATCTCCTATTTTAACTTCGGCAGCTAAAAGTGTAATGTTAAAAACCTCTTGTTCAATTCGGATGTATGTTTTTAGATGATCTCCAATTTTTGGTTGCTTTATAAGTACAAACTTATTTATAGCACCAATAAATCCTATAGGTACAGGTTTGTTTTGCGAAATAAAAGTATAGCCAATTCTAAACGCTGCTGATTGAGCAATATGTTCGATTAAACCAGTCTCTTCTAAGTCGTTCTCATTACAAAATATATTCTCTTTAGTCACAGTTAATCCGCAGCAGGAGGCCACTTCATTCATCCCATAAAAGCTATCAACCATTACAATAGGTGAGCGTTGAGGGATATATTTCAAAATCTCATCACCTGTAATTATGGCTTTCTCAAATACTCCCATAGCAGACCTTTTTTATTCTTTTTCTTTCTAAAAACATCCATCATTTCATCAATAGGATCATCAGGAAAAACCCAAGCTTTTTCGGTTGCCCTAGCTTCACTTTTTATCTTTTCGATATCAAAATCTTTCGCAATATAGTAGGTTGGTGCCAATAAGTCATTTTCTTTGGTTATTAAACCTTCATTGATGGCAATTGTTTGTAGCTTAGTGCCTGGGTATATGCGCATTCCAAAATAGGGAAAATAAACACTATAACTCATTTTTTTTGAGTTCTCGATGGTCTCTTTTATTGATTTAGCATCTTCTTTGTATCCTCCAAGTATCAAGTAATGAGCGTAATATATGTTATTGTTTAGACATAATTCAGATTGTTTGAGTACATCACTAACCGTAAATTGTTTGCCATAGTTGGCAAGTTGCTGATCGGAAAAAGATTCTGTTCCAAACTCAACATGTGTCAACCCCGAAGCTTTAAAAAGAGTCCACATGTCGTTGGTCATGTTATTTGGAGCAAAATAGGCTCCCCAACGAATTTTAAGTTCACTTTTTATAAGCTTTTCTGCTAATTCAACATTATAACTATTGTGGATATTAAAAACAGAATCCGTAAAAAACATGTAGTTTACTCCTTCATCAGTTTTTAGTTTCTTGATGTTTTCAATAATCATTTCGGGGTCAAGGGTACGTACCTTTCTCCCATCAATCAGCGGATAAGAGCAATAAATGCAATTATACGGACAACCTCGCTTCGTTTGAATATTGAGCATTCCACTATCTTTCCAATAATAGTTTATCAAATTTGGATCAAACTGAGCATCTAGTGATTTAAGGTAGGCAGAGTGTTTATTACAGATGAATTTTCCATCTTTGTACGAAACAACACCTTCTATTGTGCTTGTCTCCTCTCCATTTTCGAGTGCCGTAATAAGTCTATTTAACGATTCTTCGCCCTCACCCATGATACCAAAATTTGGTTTTAGTTCATCAAAAAGTGTTTTTGGATAGATTGAAAATGCCGTACCTCCAATTATGAGTGGAGAGGTTGATACACTTCTTACAATATCGATTATTTGCTTATAATCACCAACAAAACTGCTACGGTCCAGCGAATTACAGCCATCTATGTTACGAAGTGATATACCAATGTAGTTTGGGCTTTGTTGCTTTATTAGCTCTGCAAGCTGCTTGTTATCAAACATATTACAGTCTAAAATAGTTGTCTCAAAACCCTGTAAGTGACGGTCGAGATAACTTTTAAGATAGGTGACTCCAAGTGGATAGACGGGGTATGGCTCTTTATGCCTATTGGCAGAAATAAGTAGTATCTTTTTCATCAATGCCAAAATTTATAAAAGTTAAACCACTGTTGAGGATATTTTTTTACGATCTCTTCAAGTTGCACGGTGTATTGGTTTAGTAGTTGATTTTCAGGTTTTTCGGTTTTATTTTTTACAATAGGTTCGGCTAATGTAAAGTGAAATTTATAACGTAATCCTCTCTCTCGTGTTGAGAAATAGAATACTACCGGAACATTTAAACGGGAAGCTAAAAGATAAGGTCCAGAAGGAAAATATGCATCTTGACCCATGAACCGTTGAAGCATCTTGTTATTATCATTCATAAAGCGATCGCCCTGAAAACAGACATACTCTTTATTATCTAACGCCCCTTTAATTTTTAAAATGCTATCAATACCATCTTCGTTAAGCGGTATGATTTTGTAGTTTTTAGTTGATGTACTTCGTTCAAGAATATCTTTAATCTTTTGATACTCAGCGTTAAACATTACTATGTTCAGTTTACTGCCATAGTCACCAAAGAAAGGTCCTCCAATTTCCCAATTTCCCACGTGAGCGCCTATCATTATAAGGCCTTTTCCCGAATTAAGTAATTCTATAAACTGAGGATAGTTTTCAAAATCAAATTTATATCTATTTTGTAACCCATTGGCAATTGCCACTTTGTCAATGATTGTTTGTCCAAAACGATAGTAATGGACTAATAATTTAAAAAATGATTTTAAATGGTTGTAATTTAAGATAGTTCTATTATAATTCCAAATTGCTTTAGTGGATTTAGGCGCAAATGGAATAAAATAGGGGACAACAAAATATAGAAGGGTATATGCTGCTCTAACTCCAAGATATTTGATAGTTATAACAAAACAAAGATGGCCCAATGAGCCACCTCTAGATTTTCCCTTCCAATTAGGTTGTTTAGTTTGCGCCATTCAACTTTGTTGTAATGAGGTTGTAAAAGTCTTGAAATGTAACGATCCCTACAAAATCGGGTCCTACGAGTGTGATCCCAAAGTTTTGTTCTATTAACACGACAACATCTACCAAATCTAAACTATCTAAGTCTAATGTTTCCATCAAAGGTGCATCGGGAGTGATGATAGAGGCATCTACCTCAAATTCATCAGCAAGCACGGTTTTCATCTTCTCAATAATCTCTTCGTGTGTCATTGTTATTTAGTTTTTAATTTTTTTAATTACTAAAGATGAGTTCGTTCCTCCAAAGCCAAAGGAGTTTGACAAGAACATGTCAAACTCTTTGTGTACTGTTTCTGTTGGGATATTTAATAATTCAGCAGCTTCATCTTTTTCTGTAAGATTGATATTCGGAGCTATGAAGTTATTTTGCATCATAAGCGTTGAGTAAATTATCTCGCTTGCTCCAGCCATCCACATCTCATGACCAGTCATGGCTTTGGTTGATGCGACATATGGGCGATGGTTGCCAAAAACATCTGCAATTGCTTTAGCCTCGTTTAAATCGCCCACTGGTGTTGACGTTGCATGAGCGTTAATGTAGGCAATATCTTCAATATTTACGCCGGCATCTTTAATCGCCATTTTTAGAGATCGCCGAGGTCCATCAACGTTAGGTACCGAAATGTGATCGCCGTTTGATGAAAAACCGTAACCCACCACTTCGGCTAAAATAGTTGCACCTCGCTTAACAGCCGATTCATAGCTTTCAATAACTAAAGACGCAGCTCCACCACTAGGTACGAGTCCATCGCGATTTTTGTCGAATGGTCGAGATGCTTTGGTTGGTTCATCCTCAAGAATTGAGAAGGCACTTAAACCATCAAAACTTCCTACTGAATAGATATTAACCTCTTGTGCACCACCACAAATAATACAATCTTGTAATCCATTTTTTATAAAGAGATAAGCCATTCCAATAGCATGCGAACCGCTTGCGCAAGCTCCTGATACAGTGAAGTTTACGCCTCTTAGGTTGAAAATTACTGAGAGATTCATTGAAACGGTTGAATTCATTGACTGGAAGATATTGCCCGACCCAATAAGGCGAGTATTCTTTTTCTCTCTCATAATATCTGTGCCTTCGATTACCGCCAATGCAGAGCTATCGTTTCCATAAAGGATTCCTACTTCGTTATTCGCAAGATATTCAGTATCAATACCTGCATTTTTTAGGGCTTCGAGAGTTGCAACATAGGCATAATGTCCTTGTTCCGGAAGACAAACGCGGCTTCTGCGATCAAGAATTCCTTTAAGATCTGGAACTTCCAAAATCCCAGTAAGCGCCGAGCGGTATCCCATATCCTTTCGTTTGGGATCAATACCGATACCTGATTTCCCCTTATAGAGAGACTCTTTAACTTCTTCTAAGTTTTTACCAATGCACGAGTAGATTCCCATACCCGTAATAACAACTCTACTCATATTTTAGGTGTATAATCCGCCGTTAATTGAAATAACTTCGCCTGTAATATAAGAGGCGTTTTGAGAAGCTAAGAAGCCCACTAGTTCTGCAACCTCATTTGCCTCGCCAAATCGACCTACCGGAACTAGTCCTTTCAGTTCGGCTTCGTTTAAATCTTCGGTCATTTCGGTTTTTATAAAACCCGGAGCTATGGCATTAACTGTTACCTTTTTCTTGGCAACTTCTTGTGCTAGAGCTTTGGTTGCAGCAATTATTCCGCCTTTTGCCGCTGAATAATTTGTTTGTCCCGGCATACCTTTTATACCTGATAATGAGACAATGTTAATGATGCGCCCGAATTTTTTAACCAACATATTTTTAAGGAGTGGTTGAGTAACGTTGAAAAAGCCGTTTAGACTGATATCAATAACGTTTTGCCATTCGGGTTGAGACATCCAAAGTAATAAATTATCTTTTCTGATACCAGCGTTATTAACCAATATTTCAATATATTCGCCTTGATGAGTATCTTGCCATCGTGCTAAAGCAGTAGAGGTCGCTTCACTATTTGCAACATCAAAACAGAGTATTTCGCCGTTAGAACCATTTGCAATTACAGCTTCAAGTGTTTTTTCGGCCTCTATTTTGTTGGATTGATAGTTTATTAGGATATTATAGCCCATTTGAGCCAGTTTTATACAAACAGCTCTGCCGATTCCACGGCTACCTCCGGTTACTAATGCGTATTTTGTCATCTTATTTGGCAAGCAATTTTTTGAATTTAAAAATAATTCTACCTACTTATTAATTTAATTTTGTATGTTGATAGATGTCGTATTTTTTTAGAAACTCTATCATGCTACTAATTTCTTTATATTTAGGTGTATCTTCTTTAAATACAGGGATAAACGAACGGATTTCATTGTAGATGGCTTGAGATGATTTTGCCATTTTATTTTGAATTCCTAGGCAATCAACTGCTTGTGTTATGGCCAAAAAGTGAATGGCCATAACTTGAAATGAGTTTTCGATAACCGTTTTTGCTATTAAAGCAGAGTTGGTACCCATGCTCACGATATCTTGGTTGTCGTTATTATTGGGGATGCTGTGAATATACATTGGATTGCTAAGTGTTTGGCACTCAGCAGTTGTGGACGTTGCTGTGAACTGAGCTGCTTGTAGTCCGTAGTTTAGACCCAAAACACCTAGGTTTACAAATGGTGGCAGTATGCCGTTAATTCTGTCGTGAAACAGATAGTTCATTTGTCGCTCACTTAGCATTGTAAGTTTTGTAATTGCAATTTTAAGTTTATCCATCTCATACGAAACATAATCGCCATGAAAGTTACCTCCATGTAAAATGTTTTCAGTTTCAATATCGATAACCGGATTATCGCTTACTGAGTTAAGTTCATTGATAAGGACTTTTTCGGCATTTTTAAGTTCATCGTAAACGGGACCTAAAATTTGCGGGATGCAACGTAGAGAGTAGTATGGTTGAACTTTATGTTTAAAAATCTTTTCATTATTCACCTCGCCGTATAGTTCGCTTTTTCGATCTCTTACACACTGGCTGCCTTCGGTAAGATGGCGCATTACTTGAGCTACAACTTGTTGACCTTCGTGATGTTTAGTGCCATTTAATATTTCAGACATAAAATCGTCGTAAGAAGCAGCAATTTCGTTCATCATAACGGAAGCCATTAAGCTCCATTTCAGTAATTTATCAGAATAGATGATATTTACCATTCCAATGCCAGTCATAAACGAAGTGCCATTTGTTAGCGCTAAACCTTCGCGAATATGAAGTTGTAGTGGTTTGATATTAAGTTCATCTAGTACCGATTTAGTATGTCGTAACTCACCCTTGTAGAAGACTTCGCCTTCGCCAATAAGCGTTAATGCGATGTGTGCTAACTGTACTAAATCTCCACTTGCGCCAACGCTACCGTGCTGCGGTACAAATGGAGTAATATTATTATTAATGAAATTTTGTAATACGTCAATAAGTTCTGGATGAACCCCTGATTTGCATTGTGCAAAAGTTTGCAGTCGGGCAATCATGGCTGCTTTTACATAAATAGGTGCAACAGGTTCGCCGGCTCCACTTGCATGTGAACGAATTATGTTGTACTGCAAATGTTTAAGCGATTCCTCTTCAACTCGGTACTGAGCCATTGGTCCAAAGCCAGTATTGATACCATAGATGACTTTGTCTTTTGAGAAATGCGTTAAAAAATCGTACGATTCTTTAATTCTTCGTCGTGTTTGTTGATCTAACACTAACTCACTATCTTTAAATAAGATATTGTAGATGTCGTTTAATTTCATAGTTTTTAGCCGAATACAAGCATCTCAACTGAGTGCCTTTAATAATTGCGACGGCAAAAGTAATATTTTTAACCCTATAAATGGTTAGTTTAATACAGCTTTTTTATATAATTTAATTACAAGTTCAGTTGAAAACTTTCATTTTTTCATTATTACGTCAGTATGAACTTTTTTTAAATCCGAGTAAGTAGCCCCCACCGCCAGATCCACATAGTTTTAAATAAAATTCATCGCTGCGTAATCCCTCTTCCCATAGAGGTTTGATGTGTGCCGGTATTTGGGTGGCAAAATGTTTGAGCTGAAGTTCTGATAGTTTTTTTATCTTCTTAAGAAGTTGTTTGTTGGTTGATTGTGTAAGAATATTTTCGATTATAGCATCGACCAGTGGAGTAACCTGTTCACTTATAATGGTTTTAAATTCGTTTTTCAAAATAGCTTGCTTGAATGATTTTACCAACGGAGCCGTAGATGCAGTTGTTTTTGTATCTACCAAAAAAAGTTCAACGCCCATTTTTGCTAGATTAATCTCTTTATCGATAATTGAGATGTTACTTAATGTATTAATAATTAGTGGCTTATTATGAAAAATAACTAAAGGATCGATACCCGAACTTTCGCCATGAAAATAGGATTCCATGAGGGCAAGTTCTTTTTTTTGAATCGCTAAATCGGAGGATTTCGTTATTCTGTAGCGCTGATATACGGCGGCAGCCACTGCTCCGCTGCTTCCAACCCCATAGCCTTGCGGAATATTGGACTTAAAGTAAATACCCTCTTTGCAATCATTTATAAATTGAGCCGTATCAATGAAGGGAAATCGTTCATCTGTTGATAGATACTTGGCAAATTCAAGCAATTGTATATTGGAGTTGATATCGTCGTGTGTGGAGGCTTCCTTTTTTTGTTTAAATGTTCCTTTAAAAATTGGGAGAGGCATTGCTAACGCTTTAGACCCAACTAAGAGCGTATATTCGCCAAAAAGTAAAATTTTTGCCGAAAATGCATGCTGACTGCTTAGACTACTCATTGCTTGTGGGTTGAGATGTGGCTCCTGCTCCAATGTGGTCGTAAATAACTCTTTGGTTGGCACATAGAGGTGCTAAATCGTTTTGAATGAACGATTTCACTTTTTTAAATATCTCTTCTGGGTATATGAGATGGATATTAGGTCCTGCATCTAAAGTAAAACAAATTGGAAAATTGGTAGTTGCTCTAAATTCTCTTATTTTAGATATTGCTTCGAGTGTTTTTGGAAGCATTAATGTATAGCTCGGATTTGAATTCATCATTAATCCATGAAGTGTAAGAGCCTCATTTTCGGTTATTTGAATGAAAGTATCAAAGTTCCCTGATTTTAAACACTCTAAAAGCTCAATCGTATGTTCGTTTGCTTGTTGAATGCGCGCTTCCTTAAACGGATGGTTTTTCATGAGTGAGTGTCCCCGAGTACTTGAGGTACTTTTTTTATTAGGGTCGATGATAAGAATTGTATCGTTGAGTGTATTGAAAATTGGGTGAATATCTTCGATTTCAATAGCATAGAGATTAGAGCTTGATGCGATGTTTTCATTTTTGCCCCACAAATTCCATCTCCCTTTAACAGAACGACATCCGCTACCAGAGCCCAAACGTGCCAGATGCGAAGCCATTTTATAATCGAGTTTAAGAGTTGGATCTATCTGATTTTGAATTTCTAAGAGCGCTAATGCAAGTGCAGCCATCGAGCTTGCCGAAGAGGCAATTCCGCTTGAGTGAGGAAAACTATTGCTACTCTCAATTTTAAGCGCAAATTCTTTTAAATAAGGCAGATCTGCCACAACAGTGTCGAGGTATTTGGTAATGCGTGTGGCAAAAGCGTCGTTACATTCGCCTTCAAAATAGAACTCCACCTCTAACGAATCGTTAAATTGTTTGCGTTCAGTCGCAGTAACTGTTGTTTGAGTGTAAGAGCTTGATAAAGAAAAGGATATGTTTGGATTTATTGGCTGTTGAAACCCCATTTTACCCCAATATTTTACAATAGCAATATTTGAGGGTGCTTGCCAATTTGCGATATATGTTCTAGCAATCTGTTTTTGTTCAATTTTGTCCGAAATCATCATAATTAAAAACGATCAGAAAAATATTAGTATAGTGCTAACTCGTTAAATGAGAATTGAATGTTATATCCTAATTTCGCTAAATCAATCTTAGCTTGTTGAGGGTTTGAACTTACTGCCATGGCAAAATCGCCCCCCCAAGCACCAAGAGATTTTAATACAACGTCTTTGATGGGGATAAGTTCATTAATTGATGGTAAGTTTGTATAACTAGCAATCAGTGCTTCGTGTTGCAGAATATACTCTTGAAAGAGTGATGTAAATGGTGCGTTAATAATATGTTCTGTCAATTGGTTTGCTTTAATAATTATCTCAGGATTAGGCTTAATTTTGCTGTATTTGATGACTTCGGTATATGATTTTTGCTTTTGTCCCAAGTAAAAGAAGAAGATGTTATCACTATACTTGGGATTAAAAATAGTATTAGAGTACGTTGGTTTATTGTTTTCTAATTGGTATATGATTGGTTTGAAGGATGTTGCACACGCGATATCGTATCCTGATCCGCCAAAGGTGATCTCCAATAGTTTGAAAGGATCAATTTTAAGCCATTGTGCTATAAGGGATAATATAGTGCTACTACTCCCAAAACCCCAATCTTTTTGAAAATCAAGTTGGGTTATAATGCGTTTCCCGATGAAGTCAAATGTGTTTAATTTGCCAATAATTACAGCTGCTTCAATGAGTTTTTGAGTGGCTTCGGCCAAATAATTATTTGAAGCTTCAACAATAGCCAACTTACTATCAAATTTAACTCTAAACCAATTTTTATCGGGTAAGTTTGCGATCCACTCAAGCTCTTTAGAATCATTACTCTCAACTGTAAGTGTTTGTCCATATTTTAGAGGTAATGCTAATGCTTTGGCGCCATGCAGAACAAGGTATTCCGATGTAATGAGGATTTTGCCATTTGCTCTAAAATGGAGTGGAGTAGGTTGATTATCCATGAGTTTTACGGAGTTCAGTTAAGTAGTTTCTTACATCGTTATAACTAACTGTTTTATCGGTAAAATGTTCGGTTGCGCAACTCTTTTCGCTACTATTTGCTCCTAATGAATTTAATATGTTTTGCAAATGTAATTTCATGTGACCTTTTTGTATCCCCTTTGTAATTAGGTTGGTAATGGCCGAAAAGTTGTTGGCTAAACCCACAGAAGCAGCAATGGACATAAGTTCTGTTGCAGATGGATTACCTAGGATTTCCAATGCGGTTTTAGCCATTGGGTGAGTTGAAGTTAGACCGCCAACAGTTCCTAAAGCGAGCGGTATTTCGAGAGTATATTTGAATGTCTCATCGTTAAGTTCAAGTGTGGTAAGCGATTGGTACTTTTTTTTGTGCGATGCGTAGGCATGACCACCGGCTTCCACAGCTCTAAAATCGTTGCCTGTAGCAATAACTACGGCATCAATGCCGTTAAAAATACCCTTGTTATGAGTCGTTGCTCTATGTTTATCAACTGTGGCAATGTGTACTGCCTGAGAAAAACGTTTTGCAAACAGATTGGCAGAAAGAGGGGCAGAGAGTTCCTGTAAATCCTCAATTTGGCATTCAACCCAACATTTTACTATGCAATTAGGGGTGTAATTGGAGAGAATAGCCATAATAGATGAACCCAAGTTTTGTTCATGCAATTTTTGGTCTAACACCAATTTCATTCTTTCTAAACAGCTGTTTATGAAGTTAGCACCCATTGAGTTAGCTGTTTCAAAAATGGCTTGAATTTCAAATAGTTTTCCTAAATGAGGTTCGTGTTCAATTAAAAAGAGTTCTGTTAAGCCACCCCCACGCGCTTTCATGCGTACTTCGATGTCTGCAATGGAATTTTTTAAATCCTCTTTCATTTCGTCAAACATCACAGATGCTTGCGAGGTGGTTCCATTAAATTCAAAGAAAACTTGTCCAACTTTTTCAATATCAATTATTCGGTAGTGAAAGCCTCCATTTCTCGCCCAAAAAGAGGCCGCTTTAGAGGCTGCTGCAACCACAGAGCTCTCTTCCGTAACCATCGGAACGGTATAGTGTTTATGACCAATAATGAAGTTTGGCGCTACACTAAAAGGAAGAGGGTAGGTACTAATTATATTTTCTGAAAATTCGTTGATGAGCGGTTGTTGGGTTGGATGTAGAAATTCATTTAAAGTGGGTATGATATTCCCCTTTAATCCATTAGTGTGGATGATGTAGTCAATTTTCTCTTCGCGTGAGAGTTTATGAAACCCTCTGATGACCGATTTTTCCATTTATCGCTTGATCTCTAAGTAGTTTTGGGCAAGTTGGTAACTCCATATTAAATTTTCGCAGTAGCTTCTTAGTTCCTCAATTCCTTTGGATGCAGGTGTAAGGAAGGCGCTTCCCATTCCGAAAATGGCCGGTATTTTGCTCTCCCTTGTTAAGAAGTATCCGTCAACACTATTGCTAATTCCGCCAGAGATAATTAGTTGTTGACACTTTATCTCTTTAGAATGTTTGTTGAAAATAGTATTTGCAAAATGTAACATTTCTGTAGCCGTGTGGCCACATTTGGCAAGAGGCTGGTAATTTTCTATACCAACATCGGAGCGGCGCTGCATCTCCAGATTTGCAAAGTTGGTACCTCCCAATGCTCCAAAATCGATGGCCTCAAGTGGTAGTTTAAGCAGCTCTAGCATGCTTTTAGGACCAAAGCCTTGGCCAACCTCTTTTACTATGACACGCAATTTAGTCTGTTTTAGAAAGTGTTTTATGGTGTCGATTGGTGCATTTCTAAAGCGATCGCCACCTGGTTGAATGGCTTCTTGCAGTGGGTTAATGTGGATTATTAAACCATCACATTTGAGCGCACTAACAAGCGTTTCGATCTCTTTAACTCTTTTTTTTTCAATAAGTTCCTCTAATTGGGCAATGCCTAAGTTAGCATAAAAAGGAACGGTGTTTCCAATGATATCTCTTAAGTTAAAATCTTCCCATCTATCTTGGTTATCTAATAAAATACGACAAGAGCCTAATCCCATTCCAAAGCCAAACTCTTTACAGATGGTAGCAAGATTGCGATTAATATATTTTGCTTTATCTGCACCACCGGTCATGCTTGAAACCCAAATAGGATATTTCATCTCTTTACCCAAAAAAGGGAAGGGGTGGGGAGCTTTGGTGGGGTGAGATGTGAGCATAGGCTCATAGTAGAAGCGGTTATCGGCTTCTGAAGATGAGATGCGAGATTGGTTGGCTAATGTAATATGATCGTCTTTTCTGTTGGACATTTTAAGGTATAACTTTATTATTGATATAGATGGTTAGTTTTTCCAAATCTACCAAAAATAGTCTAAATCTGCAATGAATAATTTAATGTTGAGCTCTACAAAGAGCGGAAAATTACCATTTTTAACACTTCGCTGGTACCTTCGCCGATGCGCAAAATTCTTTGATCGCGATAGAAACGTTCAATAAGTCGGTTTTTAAAGAGACCTGCACCGGCAAAAATTTGCATGGCACCATCGGCTACTTCAAAGGCAACATCCGAGCAGTATAGTTTTGCCATAGCTGCCTCTTTACCAAATGGTTGGCCATTATCTTTAAGCCAACAGGCTTTGTAAAGCATATTTTCGGCTAATTCAATTTTAAGAGCCATATCTGCTAGACTAAACGAAATTGATTGGAAGCTTGCGAGTGGGGCACCAA
The DNA here is from genome assembly GCA_018055415.1 of Breznakibacter sp. Taxonomy (GTDB): domain Bacteria; phylum Bacteroidota; class Bacteroidia; order Bacteroidales; family Marinilabiliaceae; genus JAGPHP01. Next base: position 32,472 of record JAGPHP010000003.1, read on the forward strand.
ATTGTTTGCGCTCTTTAGAGTAGTTTTTGGCTTCGTTGAAGGCACCTTTTGCCAATCCTAAACCCATGGCGGCTATGGATAGTCGGCCTGAGTCGAGGGTCTCGAGCATTTGGGACATCCCTTTCCCTCTAGCACCTAATAGGTTTTCTTGCGGAACAGAAACATTATTAATCTCTACCTTTGAGGTGTCAGATGCGCGCCACATCATCTTTCCTTTCATGTTTTCGGTGGTGATTCCTTTTTCGGTATATGGAGCTAAAATGGTACTATACTCTTTTTTATCATCCTTTTCGCCGGTTATTGCAAGGAGGGTGATACCTGCAGTTAATTTGTTCCCACCATTTGTTATATAGCGTTTGGTTCCATTAATAACCCATTGGTTATTTGTTAGTTGTGCCGTGGTTTCGGCACCTTTAGCATCACACCCCGCGTTCTCCTCGGTTAATCCAAATGCCCATAAATTTTCTCCGTTGCAAAGTTTTGGTAAAATTGCACGTCTTTGCGCCTCACTCCCAAATTTATAAATTGGTGCAATTCCTAATGAATTATGTGCTGCCATTGTAGCTGCCTGAGAGGCATCAATACGTGCAATCTCTTCAACCGCAATGATATATGAAAGAGTTGTAAGACCTTGTCCGCCGTATTTTTTAGGAATATCGATGCCAAAGAGGCCAGCTTTTCCCATCTTTTGCGTAAGTTCTACCGAAAAAATCTCTTCGTCATCGAGTTGTTGGGCTATGGGAGCAATCTCTTTTTGAGCAAAACTCTTTGCAAGCTCTCTTATTTCGTTGTTTTCTTTTGTTGTAAATGGCCACATAAATTTATAAATTTTGCTTAACGGGTTATAAACAACGGATGGCACGAATGGTTTTGTGAAAATCATGAATATTATTTGTGCTAATAGAAAATCTAACTATTGAGTTTCAGAATGACCATATCAGACTTTACCGCCACTCCAGCCGTTATGCTAATATCACTAACCACTCCATTTTTCCAAGCTTTTAGAGTATTTTGCATCTTCATGGCCTCAATAATAACGAGCGAATCGCCCACTTTCACATCTTGACCGCATGCCACTAATACATCTACAATGCGGCATGGAATGGTTGTTTTTAACTCATTGAGTTGATCTAAATCAACACTCTCCTCAATTGGTTTGTGGGGCTTGATGCCATGTTCCCAGAGGTGCATAAATTGTTGATCAAGAGAGAGTAGATAATCTTTTTGAGTTTTTAGATATAAGATATTGTAAATGTGATTGTTAATAGAGTAGTGGATGCTGTTGTCTGTTAAATATAATTGTTCAATAACGAGTGATTCGTTTCCATCAAGAGTAATTTCAAGTTTCGAGGGATTTATCCAGCGAATGAGCAGATGGGATGTTCCAAATTCACTCTCAACCCAAAAATTAAAGAGAGATGAAAGAGGAGTTTTAGCAGCCGATAGCGAGTAGTGTAAGTACTTTTTTAAACGCAAAATAGCCCATCCAATTTGAAAAAGATGTGGTTCAAAAGTGGCTGTTTCGCCTTTTAACAGAAGTGTTTCGTTGTAGTGCGAACAGAAAGTGGTATTATAATCTCCCGATTTAAAATGCGGGTTCTGCAATATATTTTTAAGATAGTGAATGTTATTGTGTTTGTTTTTAATGGCAAGTTTGTTGAGCGTTTTAACCATTTGATTTATAGCATCTTCTCGACTTTGTCCGTGAGTGATAACTTTGGCAATAAGTGAGTCGAAGGCAGGCGTTATTTTGGAGTGATTTTTTAGAGCCGTATCGATACGAATGTGAGAAAAATCGCTTCTGTTGAGCCAAAAAACATCGCCAGGGGAGGGTGTGAAATTTTCGTTCGGATTCTCTGCATTGATACGACACTCCAATGCAAATCCATTTTGCTTAATCTCTTTTTGATGCAGCGAAAGAGGCTTGTTGGCTGCAATAGAAATTTGCAGCTCTACTATATCAACTCCTGTAACATCTTCTGTAATAGGGTGTTCGACCTGTATTCTGGTGTTCATCTCAATAAAAAAGTGGTTACCCTCTTTATCGACCAAAAACTCAACGGTCCCTGCATTGGTGTATTTGATTTGATGTGCTAATTTGAGCGCATCGGCAATTATGGCATCACGTTTTTCAATGGCAAGATTTGGTGCTGGAGTCTCCTCAATAATTTTTTGGAAACGCCGTTGCACCGAGCACTCTCTTTCAAACAGATGAATAATATTCCCAAAGTTGTCTCCAACTATTTGTATTTCAATGTGTCGCGGCGATTCAATGAAGTGTTCGACTAAGAGTGTGGGGTTTGAAAAATAGCGCATGGCTTCATCTGTTGCTCTATGGAGGGCAGTTTCAAGATGTTCGAGTTTTTGCACCAGCACCATTCCTTTTCCGCCACCACCAAATGCTGGCTTTACTAAAAGTGGAAATTGAAGAGATTTACTCTCCTTAAGAATATCCTCAATAGATCCCATTGCGCCATTAATGACGGGTACTTTAGCCTCTTTAGCCATTGTTAAAGCCGCAACTTTATCGCCCATTAACGCAATATTTTGTGCCGATGGACCAATAAATTGGATGTTATTATCGCTGCAAAGTTGTGCGAATATGGGATTTTCGCTTAAAAAACCATACCCTGGATGAATGGCTTCTGCTCCCGATTTTTGGGCGATATTGATGATTTGGTGAACATCTAAAAATGCCGAAAGAGGATCATCACCCGTCAGTTGATAAGCCTCATTAGCCATCTGAACGTGTAGTGCATCAGACTCTTCGGCTGTAAATATGGCAACCGATTCGATATGAAGCTTTTGCAGTGTCTTGATTATACGTACTGCAATTTCGCCACGTGAGGCTATTAAGATCTTTTTAAAATGCTTACTTTTTTTTGTTGTATGGTGATTCATCCCAAATAGGTTTTCTTTTTTCAAAAAATGAGTTAACACCCTCAATACCATCTTGCGAATTGCGACTATTTGCAATATACGTAGCTACAATTTTGTTTTGGGCATCAATGGTTAATTGTTTGTCCTCTAGAGTGTTGAGTAGTTCTTTTGTTTGCGAAATGGCGTGCGCACTCGATAGCATAATTTGACGACACATCTCTTTTGTTTTCTCTTTTAATCGTCCCGAAGGTGCAATATATTGGATCAAGCCTGCATGAATGGCTTCATCGGCATCAAAATCGGCACCCGTAAGCATAAACTTTTTAGAATATCCAATGCCAATCTTATTCATAACGTGGGGAGCAATTGTGGCTGGAACTAAGCCTACTCGCACCTCTTTAAAGCCAAACACGGTGTGCTCTTCGGCAATGGCAATATCCGAGCAAGCAACAAGTCCTAGAGCACCCCCAAATGCATATTTTTCGATAGATGCAATGATGGGTTTAGGGTAGTGACGCATGGCTGCGAAGAGATCAACAAAGAGTTTTGCATCGGCCATATTCTCGTCGTTTGCTTGCATGGCTCCTTGCTTCATCCACTCTAAACATCCACCCGAGCAAAAACCACCACCTTCGCCGTATAAGACGAGAAGTTTGAAGTTATTGTCGTTGGAAGTAGTGGTTAAAAAGGTTATTAAATCAACAATCATCTCTTTGTTTAGAGAGTTTGATTTTTCTGGTCTATTTAATCCTAAATAGCAAATTTTTTCCTCAATTCTAATTCGGATCGATTTCATGATGGTTGGTTTGGATGGATTAATTTTAAAAATATCTACCATTCAAGTTACTCATTAATGGTGTAAAAAACAACTTTTAGAACCTGAAAATACCATATTTACTATCGATAACTGATTGATTTTTAGAAACTCGTAAAAGCATATCTAATACTTCACGGGTTTTGCCTGGTTCTATAATACCATCATCCCAAATTCGGGAGGTGCTGTAGTAGGGAGAGGCCTCATTAAGGTACTGCTCCTTAATTTTTTCGCGAAACTCATCACGTTCTTGATCGGTTGTAAGCTTTTTATTTACAGTAACTAATACGTCGGCTGCTTGTGAAGGCCCCATTACGGAGATGGATGCAGATGGCCAAAGAAACAGAAAGTTTGGATCAAAAGCCCTACCAGCCATAGCGTAGTTGCCTGCACCATAAGAGCCGCCAACAATAATTGTAAAAAATGGTACAGTGCTGTTTGCTAGGGCATTAACCATCTTAGCCCCATCTTTCGCAATACCTCTGCGCTCGTACTCTTTACCAACCATAAAGCCTGTTATATTTTGTAAAAAGAGCATGGGTATTTGTCTGCTATTACAAAGCTGGATAAAGTGAGCTCCTTTTTGCGCCGACTCGGCAAAGAGAATTCCATTGTTGGCTATTACACCAATATTTTTCCCATTAATGGTTGCAAATGCTGTTATAAGTGTGGTCCCAAAATTTGCCTTAAACTCGTTAAAGCTCTCACTGTCAATGATATGGTCGATGATGGATTTAATAGATGTTTTTCCATTTAAAACATTGTCCGATAGATTGTTAAGTGCTTCTGGAGAGTGAAGAGGAGAGTAGTGACTAGGTGCTGAAATATTTAAATTATCTCGTTTTAGAGTTCTAAAGATTGTGCGACATTTCTCTATTGCATCGGTTTCATTCTCGGCAAAATGATCTGCAACCCCAGATATGTGTGTATGTACAAAAGCGCCTCCTAACTCTTCGGAGGTGACATCTTCGCCTGTAGCAGCTTTTACCAGTGGAGGACCAGCTAAAAAGATGGTTGCCTGATTTTTAACCATAATAACTTCGTCGGACATCGCTGGAATATAGGCGCCACCGGCCGTACATGAACCCACAACAAGAGATATTTGAGGAATAGATTTAGCCGACATCTGAGCTTGGTTAAAAAAGATGCGCCCAAAGCCCTCTTTGTCGGGAAAAACTGCCGATTGTTCGGGTAGAAAGATGCCTCCAGAGTCAACGATATATAGACAAGGAAGATTATTTTTAAGGGCAATCTCTTGTGCTCTCAGGTGTTTTTTTATGCTCTCTTTAATATAAGTTCCACCTTTTACAGCACTATCGTTGGCTACAATTACTACATCAACTCCCTCAATAGTGCCGATACCAGTAATCATTCCTGCGCTCGGGAATTGATTATTATATTGATCAAATGCAGCTAAAGCAGAAAACTCAAGAAATTCACTTCCCTCATCAAGGAGGAGATTAATACGTTGACGAGTAACTAGTTTATTACTATGAACTTTAGATGTTGAGATGGAGGCCGTGATTGTACGTCTTAGAGTCTCTAAGAATTGTGTTACTATTCCACTCTCTTTTGATATGATGTTTGACATTTAATCTGTTGTTAAAATGAGGTTTCTCTGCAAATAACAACATTTTTACACATATTGTTTAACTGAGGTCGAAAAAATGGTGTTTTTGTGATTTATAAAGCTTAAATATCGAGAAAAGAGTACCATTTTTTGACTTTTTATGCTTTAATGTTAGCTTTGTGTTCAAATTTTAAAACACTATGTCACATTCAGAAACATCTACAAAATCAATTTATTACGCCTTAATGGCTAATGCTGGTATTGCCATAACAAAAACCATTGCAGCTGTTATTACTGGCTCGGGTGCTATGTTGGCTGAGTCTATTCACTCATTTGCCGATTGTGGAAATCAGGGATTACTTTTCTTGGGACTAAAGGCTGCAAAACGTAAGCCAGATGCAAAATATCCGCTCGGATATGGTAGAGCTACCTATTTTTGGTCGTTTGTTGTAGCAATTATCTTATTCAGTTTAGGGGGGCTATTTTCGGTTTATGAAGGGATACATAAACTGACTGCTATTGAACCAATTGAATCACCATATATTGCGTTGGGAGTTCTTTTTTTTAGTATTCTTTTGGAGGGCTTCTCGCTTTGGGGATGTTTAAAAGAGATCAATAAAATTCGAGGCAATAAGTCTATTCCTCGGTGGGTTAGAGAGAGTCGTCAGAGCGAGTTAGTGGTTGTTTTGGGCGAAGATGTTGCAGCATTGCTTGGTTTAGCTTTTGCATTTGGAGCTGTTATAGTAACCATGTTAACTGGAAATCCAGTTTATGATGCAATTGGATCTATCGGAATTGGTGTTCTTTTATTGATTATATCGGTTATCATAGCCATTAAAATTAAAGGGCTGTTAGTAGGGCAGAGTGCCTCGCCCGAACAAGTTGCTGCAATTACAGCGCATTTAGAGAGTGCTCCAGAAATTAATAAAGTATTGAATGTTATTACCTTGCAATTAGGGCAAACCCTAATGGTTTCGGTGAAGGCCGACATGAAAGAGAAGCAGAGTGTTGCTAAATTAATTGAAGATATTAATAGTTGCGAGAGAGGCTTAAAATTTGCATTTCCCGATGTGCAATGGAGCTTTTTTGAGCCTGATTTTATGAAATAAGAGATTCCTATAATATCATAAAAAAAGGAGAGGTTCAAGACTTCTCCTTTTTTTATGACGATTTGTTATCTAAAGTTACCCCTGATTTAATAGTTGAATTGTATGACACGCAACCAACCCAGCAGTTTCGGTGCGTAGTCTTGACTCTCCAAGCGAGATCGCCTTAAAGTTAGCATTCAGCGCTCTTTCCACCTCTTTTTCAGAGAAATCACCTTCGGGGCCTATTAGAATAAGAACATCTTTATTAGGCGTGTATCCATGTTTTAGTGCCTCCTTGGGTTGATTGTAGCAATGCGCTATCATTTTATGACCAGTAAATTCGCGCGTAAACAGTTGTGATACTGGTGTTAACTCTTCAATGATAGGAATATGTGGATTCATGGATTGTTTCATAGCAGAGACAATAACCTTCTCTAAGCGGTCGTTTTTAACCACTTTGCGTTCCGATTTATCGCATAAAATCGGAATGATTCTCGATATACCTATTTCGGTAGCTTTTTCGAGAAACCACTCCAAGCGATCCATATTTTTGGTGGGAGCAATGGCTATTGTGAGCTGGAATTTAGGTTTTGGGGATTCAATCTTCTTTTTAATTTTAACTGCTACTCGCCTATGATTTGCAATTTCAATGGCGCAAATAAATATCGATCCTTTTCCGTCCATAACTTGAATCGTGTCGCCAAGCTGACCTCTAAGTACTTTTACACAATGGTGAGACTCCTCCTCATTTAGGAATCTATCTTTTTCGATGTTTGGGCAATAAAAGAGATGCATAGTTGTTATTTAGACTTAAATTGGGTGCAAAGGTATGATTTATAAGCCAATTTATTTCGCTAAACTCTTTATGAATTCGACTCTTTAATTTCGTTATTCGGAAGTTGATTTTTGGGTAATATAATTGTAAACGTGGTTCCTTTATTAATTTCCGATTTTACAGTAATTGAACCTTGATGTTTTTCAACAAGCTCTTTGCAAATTAAAAGTCCAAATCCTGTACCTTTTTCGCCATCTGTACCTTTACTTGTTTGGGCGCTTCCTAGGTCAAATAGCTTATCTACTGTTTCTTGCGACATCCCAACGCCATTGTCTATTATTGAAATCTCGGTGAGCTCGGGTTTAATTTCGGCTTTTAACGATACCGTACTACCTCTGTGAGAGAACTTGATTGCATTTACTAGTAGATTTCGGATAATGGTTTTAAACACCTCCGAATCTGCAATAAGTGTACAGTTACTATCAATGTGGTTTTTTATAGTGATTTTTTTAACATGAGCATTTTCATGGAGTAGGGTAATACACTCGGTAATGAGTTCACCAAGATTTATAACTTGTAGTTTTGGATTACTCTTATTCCTTTGTACATGAGCCCATTCCAATAGGTTTTCAAGAAGCTGATAAGTATTTGACGCTGTTGAGTGGATAGCACTAGCCAATTCCAATGAATCTTCGTTATTGTTGGGGATAGCTGTTTTCAAAAGCTGAGAAAGCCCCATCATCGTGTGGAAAGGATTTCGCAAATCGTGCGCAAGTATTGAGATAAATCGATCTTTGGTTTCGTTTAATGAACGAAGTTGATCGTTTTGCACTTTTATCTTAATTTCGATGTTTTTGCGTTGTGTTATATCATTTTTTATAGCTACAAAATTTGTAATAACACCCTTTTCGTCTATTACGGGAGCCATGATTGCCTCCTCCCAATAACAGGAACCATCTTTACGTTTATTATAAATCTCGCCGCTCCATGTATGCCCATTAACGAGGGTATTCCACATCTCTTGATAGAACTCTTTGGGGTGATAATTTGATTGGAGTATTCTTGGATTATTGCCAATTGCCTCCTCGTAGGTGTAGCCTGTAATTATTGTAAAATGGGGGTTTACATACTCAATAATGCCATTTATATCGGTAATAACAATGGTTGCGGGGCTTTGATTAACCGCAGTTGACAACTTTCGAATCTCTCTTTCTGTTTTGACCTTTTGAGTCGTGTTTCGGAGGTTAATGATGGTGATAAAGTTGTTTGCTTTTGTTTCGTGAACAATTATATGCGCCGCAAAATCGATGTAAAATCCATCTTTGTGTTTGAGCCTGAAATCAGAGTTGTAATTTTTTTCATGGCACTCTTTTCTATCGTTATGGATGTTTTTCTCAACCGCATTCTTATCGTCGGGATGAATGATTTCTAAGAGTCCTAATTTAAGAAACTCCTCTTGGCTATATCCAAGCGTTTTTTCTACAGCTGGATTAACATAGTACTTCTCAAAATTTCGGTGCATAACAATCATATCTCCCGAAAGATCTGTCAGCATTCGATGTTTGGCTTCGCTCTCTTGAATGGCCAGTTGCGCCATTTTTATTTCGGTGATATCGCTTGCTGTTCCTATGAGTTGTGTAATTGTTCCATTTTCATCTTTCAGAGGCGCTAAACTGGTTGTATTCCATAGCCATCTGCCATCTTTTGTTACTACTCGATATTCTAATACTGTTTGAGGCTCACCATAAAAAAGGGTTTTGTGAAAGAGTGAGAGGCATAGAGGCACATCTTCAGGATGCATTAGGAAATGGAAGTTCTTGCCGATTACCTCCGATACTTCATAACCTAATTTTGTTGTTATAACCGATGACACAAAGGTGAAATGTCCATCTGTATTAAGTGAATAGATAAAATTGCTATTGTTTTCGATAAGAAGTCGATATTTACTGTCGCTCATATTTAGAGCCTTCTGTGTTTTATAGAGTTCTTTAATGGTGTTTTTTAAGGCTATAGATTGACGAATAAATTTTAAGGCAATAAGGGTTGCAAACAGAAATAGTACGAGTGTTATGATTATGATCAGATATAGTCTAGAGTTATTTTCATTTTCATTGGGGTTGTAGATAAATTCGTTCAGGTCAATATTGTTACTCATCATTCCCAAATCGGTATATACTTCAGCAATATGACTCCATCTGCTTGGATTTGAGTGTCCAATTTCAACAATGTTTGCTTGAAGGAGAGCTTCTGTCTGTTTTGCCTCAAAACGGAGGTGTTCGATGGTTAAATTTGAGCCATAAACGTTTTTGATGATCTGAATAATCTCCTCTTGATTTTCCATGGCGTAATACCACCCTTTGATTGAAGCACTCCTGAATTTTTCGACAAGGTTAGGCTTCTCTTTTAGGAACGTTTCGGTTGTAAATAGATTATCGCTGTAAAAATCAATTCCCACAGCTCGAGGTGAGTATGTAATATATTCATAACCAATCTCTTTGAGCTCAAATGGTTCTGTTGTGACGTAAGCTGTTATGGCATCTACCTTGCCACTAATTAAGTCGGTGATGTTGTAGGAGTGAGGCAATTGCTTGATATTTGCAAGATTAATTCCTTCGTTCTTGAGATATGCTAGGATCTCAGCAGATCCATTTTCGACCATTATCGTGCAATTAGCTAAACCGTGAATGGTCTGAATTTGATCTTTTTTTAGTGTTAAAAGAACTAGTGGGGAGTGTTGAAAAATTGAAGCTAAAACTACTATGGGTACCCCTTGAGATCTTAGCAAAAGTAAATCTGATGATCCAATGCCAAATTGTGCTTCTTGATTAATAACCTTTTCAGTAGGATTTTTATCTTGTTCGGCAGGGCGAATATCCACATCAATTCCCACCTCTTTATAAAATCCTTTAGCTTGAGCAGCATAGTAACCAGCAAATTGAAACTGATGTTGCCATTTGAGTTGTAATGTTACTTTTTCGAGCTTTTGCGCATTAAGAGAGCCGCCAACGTGGGCAATGAGAATAAGGGCGAGAAGTATTCTCTTGAGCAACATGTTGTTATATATTGAATGATATAATTGCGGCAACATTAGTTGAATAAAATTACCATAAACCTACTACAAATTACAAAAAAATTGAATAGGTTCGATGCTATTTAATCTTTTTTATAGAATTGAGGTTAATAAATTATGTTTTTAATCTCAATAATGCTTATAACTCTTGTAGTAACCGGGAATTATATTTTTCTAAAATTAATTCAACACATTCATTAACATTGTGTGTGGCACTATTAACTGTAATGTTTTGAAATAAAGGCGTTTCAAATGAGGATGAGATGCCAGTAAATTGATTTATTTTTCCATTTGCCACTTTTTTATATAATCCCTTGGGGTCTCGTTGTTGACAGATTTCAATAGGTGCAGCAACAAAAACTTCTAAGAGATTTTCTTTACCGATAATTAAACGCATAATTGAACGTGATTCTTCAGTAGGAGTAATAAAACTACAAATGCAAGTGAAGCCTGATTCAACAAAGAGTTTTGTTACTTCGGCGCTTCGTCTTATGTTTTCGACTCTATCAGCATCACTAAAACCTAGATTGCTGTTTAGTCCCGTCCTTAGATCATCACCATCGAGCCGTTTGATGGGTACTTGATCTTTTAAACAATTGTATAGTGCTGCCGAGAGCGTTGACTTTCCTGAGCCCGAAAGCCCGTAAAGCCAG
>JAGPHP010000199.1 GCA_018055415.1 Breznakibacter sp.
GCAAGCCCGATGAAGATAATAGACCTCGCCATTTGAAGGTTGAATTGATGGAAAACAATAGCAGTTGCATCAAACAAGGTATTGGCTTTTCGATGGAAGAGAAGCTATCTCTACTTAAAGCCAAGGAGCCTGTAGATGTATGTTACTCCATTGAAGAGAACCATTTTAATGGAAAAACCACCCTTCAAATGCAGCTGAGAGATATAAAGGTGAGTAGCAAGTAGTTTGTTGCCTTTAAAATCAATTTAAAGAGATTGTAATAACAAGTTGTGCATTAGTGATAAGCGAAATATAATCACTACACAAACAAACCGTTACTCTTCTCCAACATAGCGTGATACTTTTTAATACCCTCCTCCAACGTCAAGAATGCGGCTTTATAACCAGCACCACGTAACGCCGCAACATCGGCCTTTGTAAATGCCTGATATTTACCCTTTAAGTGATCTGGGAATGGTATTTTAACAATCTTACACGAGGGATCTATCGAGGTAAAAACATTAGCCATCTGTCCAAATGAACGTTCAATGCCCGTGCCACAATTAAAGATGCCTTGGGCAGGATTTTTATAGAAATGCATCACCACATTTACAACATCTTCGATAAAGATAAAGTCACGATAAAAATTCTCCGAACCTTCAAATATCTTTATCTCTCCCCCACTCTTTGACTGTTGAAAAAAGTGAAATGGAACCGACGACATAGAGCCTTTATGATTCTCTTGATAACCATATACATTAAAATAACGAAGCCCCACAACGGAAAAGCTATTATCCTTAACCGCCTTACTATCAAAAACAACTCGGCGAACATAATTATCAAAAATCAACTTTGAAAATGCGTAACCATTAAGCGCATACTCGCACTCGCTTTTTTCGGTAAAGCCATTATCACCATTGCCATAAACAGAGGCGCTAGAGGCATAGATAAACGATATTTTATGATCGAGGCAGTAGTGAAGTAGCGTTTTAGAATACTCGTAATTATTTGATATTAAGTAATTACCATCGAGTTCGGTAGTAGCCGAACAAGCGCCTTGATGAATAATCGCTTTTACATCTCTTCCCTCCAAAATAGCAGGCAAGTTTTCGATAAACTCCACTTTATCGATGTAATCACTAAACTTCAACTTATTTAGATTGAGATATTTAGCTGATTTTCCAAGATTATCAACTATTAAAATATCAGTTTCACCTTGCTGATTTAAAGCTCTAACAATATTACTCCCAATAAAACCTGCTCCTCCTGTAACTACAATCATTTTCAACAAATAAAAAGAATAAAACTTTCTTAAAACAACACAAATATATCAATTATAATGTCAATCAAAATTGAACCGTTCCTGATATTCATTTTTTTATACGTAATTTTGCACCCTATCTACAAAGAAAAAGAATCTACAGATGAATATTCTCTTTATAAACTCAATAGGCAAAAATAAGTGGGGAGGAGGCGAAAAGTGGATGCTTACCGCTGCCGAAGGGCTCAAAAATCTGGGACACTCCGTGACCGTAAGTTGCCGCAAAAACTCCATCGTCTATCAAAATGCAACGCTTCGCAACCTATCAACTATACATATCATCTCGAATATTGATTTCGACATCTGCAAAATAAAAAGTTTACACCGTTTCTGTAAGGAGAACAGGATTAACGTCATAATAGGTTGCTTAAATAAAGATATCAAAACCGCAGGCTTAATGTCGAAACTCTTTGGTGGTCCGCTTATCATCTCGCGCCAAGGAGTGCCTCAAATCACAAAACTTTGGAAATACAAGGTGGTTTTCAAATACTTATGCGATGGAATGGTTACAAATACCTACTCTATCAAAGAGATTTACGACTCTTATAAATGGTGGAACAAAGAGTTTATTGAGGTGATATATAATGGTTTAGAGATGCCTGAGCCATCAAAAACTGCCTACAACTATCCTATACCCAACGATATTAAGAGAGAAGACGCTAAAATAGTTTTATCGGCAGGACGTCTAGCCCTCCAAAAAGGATACAATTATCTCATAGATGCGGCAAAAATTGTAAATCTCGAGAATAAGAATATCCTCTTTTACATAGCTGGAGAGGGCAAATTAAAAGAGAAGTTACAAAAACAAATATCTGAAAATGGTCTCGAAAACAGGGTCTTTTTAATTGGTTTTGAGGCAGATATAAAACCACTCTTCCAATCGGCTAACCTGCTGGTACTTTCGTCACTCTACGAAGGGATGCCAAACATTGTTATGGAGGCCATGGCGTATGGCTTACCAGTGATCTCGACCAAAGTAAACGGTGTAGATGAACTTATTGGCGACGAGAGTTGCGGTGGAATAATTGAACCCGCCAATCCGCAAATAATGGCTAAAGAGATCGTAAGTTTCTTCACCAAACCAACTCATATCGACCAGATTAGAAATGCTAAAGCGAGAGTTCAAAACAACTTTTCGGTAGAGCAAATGAGTATGAAATTAGAGCGTTATCTCCTTAAAAAGTTAGAGATGAAAGCAAAAAAGAGAGTTTTAATCATCCAAACCGCATTTATTGGGGATGTGGTACTCATCACACCTCTCATCGAAACATTGGCTCACGAACATCCTAATTGGGATATTGACATTCTGGTACGTAGCGGTCATGAAGCAATTTTGGCAAATAATCCAAAGCTAAACGAGGTTCTGGTTTTTGATAAGAAAAATGGTAAATACCGAAATCTAATAAACCTGATCAAAAAAATTAGAGGTAACCGTTACGATGAGGTTGTAAATATTCAACGATATTTTACAACAGGCTTGATTACAGCACTTTCAGGCGCAAAATCAAAGTCAGGATTCAATAAAAATCCACTCTCAATCTTTTATACCCATAAGGTAAGTCACCAAATGGGCGAAGTTAAGACGGAGCATGAAGTGGAACGAAACCTCAAAACCATCGAGCACCTCATCACTCAAAAAATCATTCAACCTAAAATATATCCTTCAACCGAAGATTACAAAAAAGTGGAGCGTAGCAATAGATATGTTACCATGGCACCCTCATCGGTATGGTTTACAAAAGCACTACCAACACACAAATGGCTAGAGCTTATGACTTTAATTAACGAAGAGACCGACATCCTTTTGCTTGGAGGAAAAGGTGATGCGCCACTTTGCCAAAATTTAATTGAACTTTCGGGACGAAAAAACGTTTTCAACCTTGCTGGAGAGTACTCCTTGTTGCAATCGGCCGCGTTGATGCAAAATGCCTCCATGAACTACGTAAACGACTCGGGGCCACTCCATTTAGCCTCGGCAGTAAACGCACCTGTTCGAGCATTTTTTTGCTCTACAGTAAAAGAGTTTGGCTACACCCCACTCTCTTCAAACAGCAAAGTTATTGAGGTTGATGAAGTTTTAGATTGTCGCCCATGCGGATTACACGGTAAAAGGAGTTGCCCAAAAGGACACTTCAAGTGCGGCGAAATTGATGTAAAAAATGCATTAGTATAAAAAATATGAGTTACAAAAGAGAAGATTTTGAAATAATGGCACCGGTAGGCTCTTACGAGTCGCTTATGGCAGCCATTCAAGGGGGAGCAAACTCGGTTTACTTTGGTATTGAGCAACTTAACATGCGCGCCAAATCGTCGAACAACTTCACCACCGAAGATCTTAAAAAAATTGTGGGCATTGCTCAAGAGAACAACATAAAGACTTATCTTACAGTAAACACCGTACTTTACGATAAAGATATGGCTCTGATGCGTCGTATCATCGAAACGGCAAAAGAGTCCAACGTATCTGCGATTATTGCCTCCGATATTGCCGCATTAAGTTACGCTCGTGAAATTGGCGTAGAGGTTCATCTATCTACCCAACTGAATATCAGCAACTTTGAGTCGCTAAAATTTTATGCCATGTTTGCTGATGTGGTTGTTTTGGCACGCGAACTTAACATGGAGCAGGTTAAAGAGATTTATCAACTCATTGAAGAGCATCAGGTTAAAGGACCAAGTGGAAATCTTATTCGCATTGAAATGTTCTCGCACGGAGCGCTCTGCATGGCCGTTTCGGGCAAGTGCTACTTGAGTTTGCACACCAACCAATCAAGCGCCAATAGAGGTAGCTGTTTGCAAAATTGCAGACGCAGCTATATTGTAACAGATAAAGAGACGGGCGAAGAGCTAGAGGTTGATAATGAGAAT
>JAGPHP010000200.1 GCA_018055415.1 Breznakibacter sp.
ATTTTAAAAGAGCGACTCTTTGGACTCACTAATAGCGAAGGAAATCATGGCGAAGATGTAAAGGAGTATTACTATTATCTCGATAATACGCCTACTCACAGCTATATGAAATATCTTTATAAATACCCTCAAAATGCTTATCCCTACGACCATATTGTGAGCGAAAATGGAAAACGAACCCGCTTGCAAAAGGAGTATGAACTGATAGATACGGGCATTTTTAACGATAATCGCTATTTCGACATCTTTATTGAATATGCCAAAGAGAGTGTCGATGATATTTTAATAAAGATTTCGATTCACAATAGAGCGAACGTAAATGCTCAAATTCATCTTTTGCCAACACTTTGGTTTCGAAATAGTTGGATGAAGAATGATGAGATGACATCCAAGCCATCTTTGGAATATAGTAAAGAGGGATTAATTATCTCTAAACACCCCAAACTTGGTCAATATCATCTCTATTTTAAAGAGGAGAGTGATCTGCTTTTTTGCGATAACGAGACCAATCAAGTGCGATTTGGAGGAAAGAAAAACGTCTCAAAATATGTAAAAGATGCGTTTCATAACTATCTTATTAAAGGCGATAAAAATGCCATAAATCCTCAAAAAACAGGAACCAAATCGGCAGTTCTTTTTAAATTAGATATTCCTCCACTCAAGAGCAAATCAGTTACACTTCGACTCTCTAAAGATTCTATTAATGAGCCATTTGCTGCATTCGATGACATCTTTTCAAAGCGTTTTAATGAGGCAAATAATTTCTATAATCACATTACACCCACCTCTCTTACAGACGATGAGAAGCTCGTTTTTCGTCAAGCGCAGGCAGGAATGCTTTGGGGAAAACAGTATTATCAATACGATTTAGATAAATGGCTTTTGGAGCAAGGATCGCACCCGTTTAGTCCCACGCAGAAAAAGGTAGAGGGGCGAAATTCCGACTGGTACCACATGAATTGTAGCAACATCATCTCCATGCCCGACAAATGGGAGTATCCGTGGTTTGCGGCGTGGGATTTGGCGTTTCATACACTCTCTCTTGGGTTGGTAGATATGGCGTTTGCCAAAGAACAACTGTTAATGCTCTTGAACACCTCTTTTCAACATCCCAATGGACAGATTCCTGCCTACGAGTGGAATTTTGGCGATGTAAATCCTCCTGTTCACGCTTGGGCAACGCTCTATCTGTATAAAATGGAGTTGGCAAAAGGGATAAATGATATCGAATTTATCGAGAAATCATTTTATGGGTTAACGCAAAATTTTAATTGGTGGATTAATCGCAAAGATCCTAGCGGAAAGAGTGTTTTTGCTGGCGGCTTTTTGGGTCTGGATAATATTGGAGTATTTGATCGCAGTGCAGAGCTTCCTACTGGCGGGAGTTTAGAGCAGGCCGATGGTACTGCCTGGATGGCTTTTTATTGCCAGAATATGATCGAACTTTCGCTTATTTTGAGCGAAAAAAACGAAGTTTATCAAGAGTACGCCTTTCGATATGTACAACACTTTATTCGTATAACCTACGCCATGGATCGTATTGGCGATAACGACGATGAGATGTGGGACGAAAAGGATGGGTTTTTCTACGATTTGCTCTGTATGCCCGATGGCGAGGCGTTGCGCTTAAAAACTCGATCTTTAGTGGGACTTTTACCGCTTTGTGCCTCCTCCATTTTTGAGGCTAACCATTTCACAAAAAATCCCCGTTTTGCCGAGTTATTAATCCAGTTTCGTGATCGTCATCCAAAACTCTTTGCCCATATTGCCCCTCTTGAAAGTGGATTTGTTGGGAAAGATGGACGAAGACTACTTTCGGTACTAAATAAATCTAAACTCGAGAAAGTACTCAAATATATGCTCGATGAGCAGGAGTTTTTGAGTCCTTATGGCATCCGATCACTCTCAAAATATCATCAAAATAACCCCTACTCATTTGTTGTAGGAACTCGTCATTATAAAGTAGAATACCTTCCTGCCGAGTCTGATAGCGGTATGTTTGGCGGAAACTCCAACTGGCGCGGCCCCATATGGATGCCTGCTAATGTGTTGCTTATAAGGTCGTTGATGAACTTGCATCGATTTTATGGCGATGATTTTAAGGTGGAGTGTCCAACGGGATCAGGGGTGTATATGACCCTTCTCGACGTAGCGCAGGAGATCACAAAGCGATTAACATCTATCTTTTTAAAAGACAAAGAGGGTAGGCGACCTGTTTTTGGAGATGCGCCTCTATTTCAAACTGATCCCTTATGGAATAACCACATTCTTTTTTACGAATATTTTGATGGCGATACTGGCGAAGGGCTCGGAGCAAGCCACCAAACTGGATGGACAGGCAATATTAGTGCTCTGCAAGATTTTTTTGGTAGAATAAAGGACCGAGCGTATTGAACAATACCTTTTAAGTGCATGTTTATTAGATAGTTTAATCTTTAAAATTAAAAGTGATGGCAAATAAGATAGAATCAGGTTTTGAAAAGTTTATTTTTGCAAGTAGATGGCTTCAAGCACCCATTTATGCGGGTCTTGTTATTGGAGCAGTGCTTTTTTCCTATAAGTTTTTAGTTGAACTTATACATTTGGCAACTTCGGTAAATGAGTTAACCGATGCACAAATGATGTTGGGTGTTCTAACTTTAGTGGATATCACCATGGTCGTAAATCTATTGGTGATGGTAGTTATTGGTGGATACTCCACATTTGTGAGTCGCATAGACCTAACAGGACATGAAGATAAGCCAGAATGGCTTCAAAAAGTGGATGCTGGCTCGCTTAAAGTGAAGTTAGCCACTTCGTTAGTGGGTGTTTCGGGGGTTCATTTGTTACAAACCTTCATTAACATGCAAAACCAAAATCTCGATCAAGTAAAGTGGCAAGTAATTATTCATGTGGTATTTTTGCTCTCAGCTATCTTGCTAGCCTTTACGGAGCATATTATGCACAAAAGGCATTGATAATTTTGGGCTCTCTGAGGCTGTGATTTCGGAGAGTCTTAGTTTTGGAAAATTGTTTAAATCGAGCTTCTTTTACTCTATAGTTGTATTTTTACATCTTTGTAAAAAATTATTCTTCAAATGAAAACGACGACAAAGAATTCTATTGTTAATAGTTGGGCTCTTATTGGAGAGGGGATATCTATTTCGGAATTTAAAAAGGAAATTAAAGAAACTGAAAAGGGGCCATTTTACTCGATAGAGGAGTCAAAAAAAATGTTAGAACAATGGAGGGAGCAAAAGAACTCCAAGTAAGGCTCTCTCAAAAGTTTATTATCGATTTAAACGAAATTTATCTTTACGGTGTAGAAACTTTTGGAATCGAGCAGGCAAAATTTACGAAAATGAGATATGGCAACTTGTTGAAGCACTTTCACACAATTATTTATTATTTTCCGAGTGTAGATATTTGCCAACAAAATCAAAAATGTATCGTTGGATTATTCTTGATTCACACTTAGTAATATATCGAATAACTCTTCATGAAGTTCATGTCCTACAAGTAATTCATGCATCAAGAGCAATAAATACGATTAAGAGTTCGCGAAAAATAAAGATTTAAGATTATTCCTTTTCAATATCCTCTCGAATTTAAATCATTTGGTAGCAATTGGAATCAATAGCCAACAATTTTTATTTCACAGGTTTCTCAAAAACCATCTTCCAAGTATTGAAAGCATTTCGTTGAGTTCCATTCTCATCTAATAGTCCTGTATCGCGCCACAAAAGGCCTAAATCTTTCGTTTCGTCGGGAAATATCTCAAATAGCTTGTCGTAATCTCTGTGACACCACCATATAATAAACTCATAGTTCTGTTTTGCCCCGTTTAGTAAAACCGTTTCTAAGTATCCATTTTGCTCGGTCTCTGTACTATTGGAGTAAAAATTGAAGGCAGGAATATCAATAGGAGTTGCATTGTGAGCCGTTTCGGAAAAGGCGATGGGCTTGGTCGTTTGTTGATGCAAAAAGTCAAAGGCTCCCTGAATTTCGCTCTTCGAGTGCAGAGCCATCAAGAAGGGGTAAAAACTTATAGCCACAAAATCTTTTTGATTCACATATTGGCGTATCTCCTCCATATATTCAGTTGTGTGCGTTTGGTAGGGGTTGTACCAATTATGCAGAGTAACCGATTCGGAAACTTGCAGTTGTGGGTAGGTGCTTTTGATG
>JAGPHP010000201.1 GCA_018055415.1 Breznakibacter sp.
CCTTTGCCTCACGCATTGCTTTTACTGAATCTAACTCCTCAGTCTCAACACAAGAGACAACAGTTAATGATGTAGCTAAAAGTAGAGCTCCAAATTGTAAAAAATGTTTCTTCATAAAATTAAATTAGTTAATTGTTTGTTAATTGTGACAAAAGTAATTTTTAGAATCACACTACAATAGCGGTAATAACAAACATTTGATAAAACACACAAATATGTTGACCAATGAAAAAAAATACTGATAAAGGTGCCTGAAAGAGTGACAAACAGCGTTGATCTTTACTTAAATGCGCAAGCATTTGCAGCAAACAAATCAAAAATGTAAGCGAAAAATAAAGGATCAAGGACAAATGATGGATCAAAGAGAAATGATTTCCAATGAATGTAGAATATGGGGAGACAAATGTACAAATAAAAAAGAGGTAGATCCTTACGAATCTACCTCCCAAAAACCCTTAACCTTTCGGTTACCAAACTATGAAAAAAATCTACATTACAAATGTAATCGTTTTTTCGAATATAGCAACACAAAAAAGAGTTAAAAAATATTAATCAGATAAATTATTTTCTTTCATTAGGTAATTCTAATCCATAACCTTTGCTCGCGTCTGCTTTACGTAGAAGAATAGCAAATAAAAGTGCTACAACGCCAACCAATACAAGCATAAACATTGGTGCTGTATAATCAAACAATACATCCTTACCCTCTTGTAAAGCGGCAGATACGCCCGGATTACTCCACTCTCTTACTGAACCTATTAGCATAGGAAATAGCCACAAACCGATGTTTTGCACCCAAAAAATCATGGCAAAAGCAGAGCCTAGGTACTGATCGGGTACAATTTTGGGGACCGCAGGCCAAAGTGCTGATGGAACGAGTGAAAATGCAACTCCTAAAATAAACATACCACCTAATGCGAAATAGATATTTCCAGGTAAAAAAGCAAACACTAAATGAACTAATACTAATAAAATGGATCCCAAAATCATGATAGAGGCACCTTTCCCCTTTCGGTCGATAAAATAGCCAATAATTGGCGTAAGAAGCACTGTACCAAACGGTAGAATAAAGACAATCTCACCTGCAATATCACTACTTACTCCATATTTATTGATCATTAAATTTGTTGCAAATTTCAAAAACGGAAAGACACATGCATAAAAAAGAACGCACAACATTGAGATATAAACAAATCCCCTATTGGCCATAACTTTTGTCATATCGCTCCATCTGAAAATCTCCTCTTCACCAGCCAAAAGCCCTTGGACTTGATTATCTAATTTTAAATCATAGATCATGTAGATAATAAACGAGAGCAATCCTATAAAAATAAGTACTAATCCAAAAATCACTGGAGAAGTAAGACCACCTGTTTTTGCAAAGGCAGGAGCAATTACAAAAACTGCTGCCGTTCCAATTCGGGAAACAGACACTTGCAATCCCATAGCCAACGCTAGCTCTTTTCCTTTAAACCATTTAACAACAACCTTTGTTAAAGTAATACCTGCCATCTCAGAACCAAGTCCAAAAATCATAAACCCCAAAGAGGCTAGTTTTACAGATGGTTTAAAGTCAACCCAAAATGAATTAAAAAAATCGTATCCAAATCCCCCATTATTAAAATAACTTGTTAAAGCATAATACTTTACAGATGCACCTAGTAGCATTAGAATGGTAAACCATAATCCTGTCCTTCTAATGCCAAGCCTATCAAGGATCACGCCTCCTAGAATAATGAAACCAATAATATTAAGAAAAGAGTATTGCCCAGAGAAAAATCCATATTGCGAACCGTCCCAATGCAGATCCCTAATTAACATATCCTCAAGTGGAGAGAGGACATCAGTAAAAAAATAGGATGCAAAAAGGGTTAGAGAGGTAATTGCTAACACACTCCATCTCATCACTTTATTATCTCTCAGACTAGCAGAAAATTCCATAAATCAACACATTTAAACATTTTGCAAATTCGTTCAAAGATAACAACTAAAAAGTAAACACATTCGTTTCAAAAAGAAAATCCCCCACTTTAATTAAAAAATGAGGGATCTTCACTAAAAAACAAAACTGCTCTATTTTATGATCTGACGCACCAAACGACGTCCATTCATTAATGTAACTCGTGCAATATAAATTCCCTTAGGCAAATCAGCTGTAACAACATCTACCTTTTCAGACTCGCTGGTTGCAATAGTTTGACGCTCTCCGGTGATAGAGAATATTTCAACCCGTTCAATTGATTGTGAGGCACTAAAGCTCAATTTATTATCAAAAGGAAGTGGGAAAATTTGTAATAAATCGGCATCTACACCCTCCTCTTCAATCGAAGTATTATATGCAAATCCAGCCAATTTCTTCTCCGAAAAGAGTCGAAATTCACCCGGCCCAAGATTATATACCATATTTACATCTTTAACCCTTACACTATCTCCTTTAAAGTGATTGTACCAAAAACCTGTCTTTGAGAACTTAGGTGTTGCCGGCATGACAGTTGTACCAAAGTTTGCAATAATACGAACATCCGAACCACTCATATTTAATGATATTTGCTTAACTGCTCCTGAAACATCTTGAGTGAAATCTGTTGTTTCAAACACAGGTTCAGTTAATTTTAGCTTTATTAATTGAGCATATGTATCGTAAAGATATTGTCTGTTTGGATCTTCCATATACTCCCATCTTGGAGGTTTTGGAGAGACTCTTCCTCCTACAGAATCGATACTAATATCATAACCTCTTTCGCCAAACATCCATACCATTTTAGGGCCAGGTATTCCAAAATAGATAGCTGCTGCTGAAGCAGATCGACGAGCAGAAATTTCTAAATCACGTATATCATATTCGCTCTTTTGTGCACCATAGGTAAGATTTTTGAACATTTGACGCTCTTCATCATGGCTCTCCATATATGGAATATTGCGAGGCTCCGACAATCCACGTACTTTATATGAACTTCTGGAAACATCCGATTTGTTACTTTCAGTATATCCCATAGTGCCTTCGGTATATGCTCCTGTCATATTCGACCACAACATGATTCCGTATTCTGCTAATATTTTCTCCTCACTATCGGTTGCAAGATGTTCAAAAATAACATACGCATCAGAATTTCGCTTTCTTATCTCATCATACATTCTTTTTAAAATTGCAATACGCTCATTATCCTGATCCCATCCACAATTAAGATTTTTATTAGTAAAACCATTAGTAAAACCTTTCGTAAAGTCGAATCGGAAACCATCTATCTTAAATTCGCTCATCCAATAGGAGTTAACGCTATCAACAAATGCCTGTGTATATTTACTTTCATGATTGAAATCACTTCCCCAGCTATAACAAGTATGTGGAGCCTCTAAGTTGAACCATGGATTGTTTGCAGCAGGACGATTATTTACATCATCCCAATACATTCGAGCCATTGTATTTGAGTTAAATGCATGGTTAAGAACCATATCCATTATGACTGCTATACCATTTTGATGACAAAGATCGATGAACTCTTTGTATTTGGTAGCTGGACCATACGCTTTATCTGTAGCAAAGTAGAAATTTGGATTGTATCCCCATGAGTTATTTCCTTCAAACTCATTAAAAGGCATAATTTCAATGGCATTGATTCCCAAACGTTTAAAATAGTCAATTGAATCAATAACCTGTTGGAGATATCCCAATTGGGTATTGTCTCCAATTGTGCTATTTTGGAAATCACGAATAAGTAGCTCATAAATCACTAAATTCTTTGGATCAGGGGCCACAAAATTCGGCACTTGCCACTGATAAGGAGTCTGTCCTGTTTGTAAAACTGAAATTCGGTCGGTTGTTTTACCTTCAGGATATGCTTTTAAATTAGGATATACAACGTCTGGAATGTATTTGTCATCCCAAGGATCAAGAACTTTATTGGTATAAGGATCAGCAATTTTAACTTTATTATCGATCAAAAACTGATATCCATACTCTTTATCTTTTACTAATCCAGTTACAGTTATCCAATACATTGCAGTATCTGCACCAATACCTTTATACATCTTATAACTGGCATCAGGCTGCCAATCGTTAAAATCGCCTAGTAAAAAGACAGAACTCTTATATGGCGCAAAGAGGGTAATAATGGCAGTGTTATAATCGATATAATTTACACCTTGCTTTAACCCAGCAGG
>JAGPHP010000004.1 GCA_018055415.1 Breznakibacter sp.
CGCTGCTTTTAATCTCTATGGTCGTTTTTTTACTCTGTATGTTGCTTAGTAGTGTTAAGTTGCAAATGGGGTTTGCAATGGGACTTTTTGCCGTGTTTAGTATTATCCGTTACCGCACCGATGCTATTCCAATTAAAGAGATGACTTATCTCTTTGTTGTGATTGGTGTTTCGGTAATAAATGCTCTTTCAAATAAGAAAATCAGTTATTTAGAGATTGTCTTCTCTAATTTAGTGTTAATAGCTATAATTTATGGTTTAGAGAAGATCTGGTTGTTGCGCCATGAGTCATCTAAACTAATTATGTATGAGCGCATTGAGTTTATTAAACCTGATAGACGTGCTGACTTGGTTGCTGATTTGGAATCTCGAACCGGTATTAAAATTAATAGGGTAGAGGTTGGTAAAATTGATTTTTTGAAAGATGCCGCTCAATTAATGATTTTCTATTACGAAGATGAAAATAGAATCAGCGTCTTTGATCGAGCAGGAGGAAATGACCAAGATGGTGATGATGATTAGTAGTTGTTTTTTGACTAAATTCTGGAACTTCTTGAGGTGGTTTGCGCTATTGGCGGTACTGCTTCTGTTTGCATCGGTAACTACTGCCCAAGAGGAGGATTTTGAGAGTTGGTACTCGATATCTACCTCCCGAAAAGTGGCTTCAAAAATTACGTTGTTGTCTGAGATGGAGCTACGGTTGAACGATAATTCTACGCGTTTCAAAAAATTTCAGATCGATTTTGGGGCTCGTTATAAGTTTAACAAGCACTTCTCTTCCTCTATAAGCTATCGTTACGGACGCTTTAATTACTATCCATACTATTATGAAAATGAGAATTCTATAAGTATTGATTTAAAGGCTGATACTAAGATTGATCGTTTTGCGGTGAGCTTTAGAACGCGCTTACAGGAGGTTTTTGTCAATACCGATGGTGTGTTGATCTCCGAATTAATAAGTCGTAATAAAGCGGTTGTGGAGTATGATATCTATCAAAGCCCTTTTACTCCTTGGGTTAGTTACGAGGTTTTTATCCCTGTTAATTATCTCTCAAGCTCCATTTTTGATAAAACGCGCTTTTTTGCGGGCATTAACTATCTTTTAAATAAAAATAACGAGATATCGTTGTTTTATGGTGTTCAGCACAATGATACTAAACGTGAAGATAAAATCTCTTATATATTGGGATTGAATTATAGCATTAAGTTTTAAGAAATCGATAAATATCCTCATTATCCTACTTCTTGAAGTGAGTTTCTTACGCGCTTTGGATTAAAATTCGTGGTGATGAGGTTGCATCTGAAAGATAATAATTTCTATGTGAGGTGTGTTTTAGCTCCCTTCTGCACACTTAAATTCGCACCTTCCAACCATTTTTGTAGGGATTTAATTGCCGATATTCGGCTGTAGATATGGTTTTTTGTCTATTTTTGACCCAGTTTTAACGATATGCGCAAGAATAATTTCAAAGATAGAGGTGCTAGGTGGTTTTCGCAATGGAGTCGGAAGGCATACGCTATTTTTGCTAGTGTAAACAGGGTGGTGCATATTGGTTGCCTGAGTGCAGATGTGCTACAAATGTCGGTTCTGAAGTCATCGGGCAGCATACTTGGCAGCATATTCAAGGAGGCAAGCGATGGTGATGATGGTGATTTTGAAGAGGATGATTTAGGCGATGCACTGCTGGCTAATGGCCTGCTTGCGTTGGTGTTGGTTAATAAAAATGATGTTTATGCGGCTTGTGGCAATGATGCCATAGGTGATTATATATAGGTTTTAAGCCTCTATTTTCGAGATTTCGAAGATAGAGGCTTTTTTTATGTTAATTTTTAAAAGCTAAATAAGATGAAAAAAGAGGAGTTGATTGCGTTAAGAGATAGAGTGATTGGGGGTTACGAGGTGACGTTTGAGGAGGCGATGGCATTGTCGCAAACTAGCGAAAAAGAGACGCTTTATCAGATTGCGGGCGATATTAAAAACCTCTTTATGGGTAATACCATTGAGATGTGTTCCATCATTAATGCGCGCTCGGGTAAGTGCACGGCCGACTGTAGCTGGTGTGCGCAATCGGCACATTTTAGAACCAAGGTGGAGACTTATGATTTTATCGATCCTAAAGAGGCTTATGCTCAAGCTAAGGAGAATGCGGGATTTGGTGTGGCAAAATTCTCGCTGGTTACAAGCGGTTTGCGCTTGTCTAATAACGATCTAACTAAAGCGCTATCTATTTATAAAAATATTAAAGAGACTACCGATATTAAACTTTGTGCATCGATGGGATTGATGTATAAGGAGCAACTTCAACAGCTTAAAGATGTGGGCGTTGAGCATTATCACTGTAATTTGGAGACGGCACCTTCACATTTTGAGAATCTTGTAAAAACGCACACCATGGAAGATAAAATTCAAACCATTGGTTGGGCAAAAGAGGTCGGTTTATCAATCTGTTCGGGGGGAATTATTGGCATGGGCGAAAATATGCAACAGCGTATTGAATTGGCCATGGAACTTCGTAAAATTGGAGCGCACTCTATTCCTATTAACTTATTACAAGCTATTGAGGGTACGCCACTTGAGGGGCAAAAGCCATTGGAAGATGAAGAGGTATTGGTGTCGTTTGCCCTTTTCCGTATCATCAACCCTAAAGCACAAATTCGCTTTGCTGGCGGACGTAGTTCTATTGCCCATCTGCAAAAGAAAGCTTTGGCATCTGGCATTAGCGCTGCATTGGTTGGCAATTTATTAACCACCGTAGGAACAACGGTTGAAGAGGATTTGAAACTCTTTGAAGAGATGAATTTAGAGGTGGTGAGATAAAAGATTGTCTCGCAAAGACGCCAAGCCGCAAAGAGAGAAGGTTCAAGATGTGCAAAGGCTTATGTAATAACACTTTGCGTCTTAGCGCCTTTGCGAGAGATTTTTTTTGACATCCTTACGACGAACGAAATTGACACATTAAAAAAATGATTTGACATTTGTCCAATTTGACCTCCCCCAACCCCTCCAAGGGAGGGGAGTGAAGTAATTGCATCCAAGTTCTTCCTTGTCCCCCTCCTTTGGAGGGGCTAGGGGAGGTCTAAAATAAAAAGCAAAATGAACACCCAGCAACTTTTACAATTTGATCGCGAACATCTTTGGCATCCCTACACCTCCACCACTAATCCGCTGCCTGTCTATTTGGTTGAGTCGGCAAAGGGGGTTTATCTTAAACGCCCTAATGGTGAGGAGATGATTGATGGCATGGCGTCGTGGTGGTCTGCCATACACGGTTATCGTCATGAGGCTATCGATGCGGCTATTAAGCATCAAGTTGATACCATGTCGCACGTTATGTTTGGTGGCATTACCCATGAACCTGCTGTTGAGTTGGCGCAAAAACTTATTTCGATTACGCCCGAGCCTTTACAAAAGCTCTTCTTGTGCGATTCGGGCTCGGTGGCAGTGGAGGTTTCTATGAAGATGGCCATTCAATATTGGCACTCTAAAGATAAGCCTCAAAAGAATCGTTTTTTAACGCTTCGCTCCGGTTATCATGGCGATACGTGGCACGCCATGTCGGTTTGCGACCCCGATACGGGTATGCACTCGCTTTTTAGCGGTACGTTGCCTTTGCAGTTTCATGTTGCATCGCCAAAAGTGAGGTTCGATGAGGAGTGGGATGGCAACGATATCGTGGAGATGGAGCACTGTTTGGAGCTTAACCATGCGCAAATTGCGGCGGTCATTTTGGAACCCATCATTCAAGGTGCAGGGGGTATGAAATTCTACTCGCCTCGTTATTTGCAGGAGGTAAGGCGTTTGTGCGACCACTATGGAGTACTTCTAATAGCCGATGAGATTGCGACAGGTTTTGGCCGTAGCGGTAAAATTTTTGCGTGCGAGTGGGCTAATGTTGTTCCCGATATTCTCTGTCTGGGTAAAGCGCTAACTGGTGGATACATGACCCTTGCGGCTGTGCTTACAACCAACGAGGTGGCTACAACGATATCAAACGGAAGCGCTGGCGTTTTTATGCATGGCCCAACCTTTATGGGGAATCCGCTAGCGTGTGCGGCTGCCAATGCATCGCTCGATTTGATCATGAACAATTTACCTCTACCTCGCATCGCCTCCATGGAAGCTCAAATGAGAGTGGAGCTTTCTAAAGCTAAAGGGGCTAAAGGGGTTGCAGATGTGCGTGTGCTTGGTGCCGTGGGGGTAATTGAGACTCAAAAGCCTGTGGATATGGCTTGTTTACAATCGTTTTTTGTAGAGCAAGGGGTTTGGCTTCGTCCATTTGGGCGACTCATCTACACCACGCCGCCTTATATCATAACGTCCGATGAACTCACTCGAGTGACAAATACTATGATCAAAGCATTATCTCACCTATAAATTGCCATGAACCATTTACAGACAAAACTAGAGGCGCTTAAACAGGAGGGACAATACCGTCAACTGCGATCGATTACCAATGAGGGACGATTTCTGCATTACGAGGGGTGGCGCTATCTGAATGTTACCTCAAACGACTACCTCGGCATCTCTTCAAATACCATTTTGCAGGAGCTCTTTTTTGAGCAGATGGAGAGTGAACGCTCTCATCTCTTGGGCTCTACATCGTCTCGCTTACTTACGGGTAACTTCAATGCATTCAGTCAATTGGAGTGTCAGATGGCAACTCTCTTTAATCGCGAGGCTTGCTTGGTTTTTAACTCGGGTTATCACGCCAACTTGGGCATCTTACCCGCTTTGGCTGGCAAAAGGGATTTGGTTATTGCCGATAAGTTTGTTCATGCTAGTATTATTGATGGTATGCGGCTGTGCGAGTCAAAATTCGAACGTTATCAGCATAATAATTTGGACCATTTAGAGCAGATTCTCGAACGAAACAGAGCGCTCTACGAAAATATTTATATTGTTACCGAATCGGTTTTTAGTATGGATGGCGATTGCGCCGATTTGGTAGCCTTGTCTGATTTAAAGGAGCGTTACGGTGCTTTTTTATATGTTGATGAGGCGCATGCCTTTGGAGTTTACGGCAATAGTGGCTTTGGGCTCTGCGAAGCAACCAACACCACTCACCGCATCGATTTGATTGTGGGAACTTTCGGAAAAGCGATCTCGTCGCAAGGCGCTTATCTGGTATGCGATGCGGTGGTAAAAGAGTACCTGATAAACACCATGCGTCCTCTAATATTCTCCACAGCCATAGCGCCAATCAATGTTTTTTGGAGCAGTTTTGTGGTGGAGCGATTAGCTCAATTTACCCAAGAGCGCCAGAGATTAATTGAAATGAGCAATCTTTTTAGAGATGGTTTAAAGGAGCGAGGTTTTATTACCAAAGGCTCCTCACAAATTGTACCCCTCATCTGTGGTGAAAATAGTAAAGCTGTTGAACTGTCCGAAAAGATTAAAGATCAAGGTTTTTGGGCACTCCCAGTCCGTTATCCAACCGTTCCAAAGGGAGAAGCACGAATTCGATTTTCTTTGCGTCCTGACATTACAAACGACGAGGTTGACGCCTTGTTAAAAGCTATTGAAATATGATTGTAGCCGATTTAATAGATAACAAGAGCAAGTCGCTTATCCTCTTTTTTGCTGGCTGGGGATACGATGAGGCGTGCGTAGTGCATCTAAAAAGCTCAACGCACGATGTTAAGGTGTTGTATGATTTTGCCGAGTTGCAGCCCTTTGATCTCTCTCTCTTAGATGGATATGATGATATAACCGTGGTGGCGTGGTCGTTTGGTGTTTGGAGTGCCAATGAGCTGCTTCAAGGAGTTGAAAATAGGATAAATAGAGCTATTGCAATTAATGGAACTCTTATGCCTATCGATGATTTGAATGGTATCCCTGAGGGCATTTTTTACGCTACACTCTCATCGCTTACCGAAGCATCTGCCAAGAAATTTCAGATGAGAGTGATGGGAGGAGTGGCCAATTATAATCAAAACATTAAATATCTGCCCAGGCGCTCTTTCGACAATCAAAAGTCTGAATTGATTTGGTTCTCAGAGCAGATGGTTAAACCTTTGAAAGGAAATTTGTTGTGGAATAGGGCTCTTTGCGGAACAAAAGATGCCATTTTTCCGTTTTGTAATCAGAGTAACTTTTGGGGAGATAAGTGCGAATCAATAGATGCACCCCATTTTTTATTCGAAAAATTTGAGTTTTGGAACGATTTGATAAATTAGATACAGAAATGGTTAAAGAGTTAATAATTAGGGGTTTTGCTCGTTCGCTGGGAACCTATTCCGATAGTGCAACCATACAGCGTCATGTGAGCGAAAAGTTGGCCTCGTTGGTGTTACGCTACAAAACGGGTTTGCCCTACGATATTCTGGAACTTGGCTGTGGAACTGGCTTTTTAACCGAAAACCTCCTCGATGCTTTCCCCAATGCCAATTGGACAATCAACGATATTAATTCGGATGTTAAGGAGTCTATTGGCATGCTTTTTCAAGAGAAATCGTTTGCCAAACCGCTTTATGTCTTCGACGATGCGGAGAAGATTCCATTCGACTCAAACTACGATCTAATCATCTCATCGGCTTGCATTCAGTGGTTTTCGAACTTGCCGCTCTTCTTAAATGCAATATCTAACAAGCTAAATGCGAATGGTTTATTGGCATTTAGTACCTTCGGAAGTCAAAATTTAACCGAGATAAAAATGATTTCGGGCAAAGGGTTAAACTATTACACGTTAGATGATTATACCTCTTTTTTGAGTGATAAGTATGAGATTCTCTACTGCTCGGAGGATATTGTAAATCTCTATTTTGATGATCCTTACGATGTATTAAAACATATCAAATCTACGGGGGTCAATGGCGCTTTTCGTCAACACTGGACAAAATCTAATCTAGCGGAGTTTATGAACAATTACAAACAGTTTCAAACACCAAAAGGATACACGCTCACTTATCATCCCATCTATTTTATTTGCAAGCCTAAATGATTGACTTAAAGAATCCGATCTATTTTGTTTCAGGAATTGATACGGGCGTTGGAAAAACGGTTATAACTGGACTTTTAGCCAAGCATCTCAAATTGCGCGGTGTTAATGTTATTACTCAAAAAATTGCCCAAACGGGTTGCCAAGGCATCTCTGAAGATATTTTGGAACATCGTCGTATTGCCGAAATGGCGCTTTTGGAGTGCGATAGAGATTTTACAACCTGTTGCTATGTGTTTGATTTTCCGGCATCTCCACATCTGTCGGCTGAGCTGGAGGGTAAAAGTATCGACTGCTCTAAAATTACGGACAATAGCGAATATCTCAAATCTAAATTTGATACCGTTCTGCTCGAAGGAGCTGGTGGCTTAATGGTTCCTATAACACGAAGGTACACAACGTTGGATTACATTGCAGATCAAAAGCTTCCGCTAATTTTGGTTACAACGCCAAAACTCGGCAGCATCAACCATACGCTCATGTCACTCGAACTTTGTTTATTACGAGGGGTAGAAGTTACCGCTTTGGTTTATAACGATTACATTGAATCGCCAAAAGTGATCACCGATGATTCGAAAATGATATTCAGAGAATTTCTATCAAAGAGATCACCAAATACGACATTTTTTGAGGTTTGTGAGTTGTATTAATTTTATGTAAGGGCTGCTGGAAATCAATCAAAGTATTTAATGTCAATATTATGCAAGTTGCAAAACGTATTAAACTGCAAGGTAATTTGCAAAATATCTCAAAATGTCTTGCATTAACAAATCTAAAAGTGTCTGCGAGTTCAACCGCCTTCGTCAAAATGCGTCAAGAAAAATCAGGCTATTGCCGTAAAAGTCAGTGTTGTTTGAGCGCAGCGAGTTTTACTGACTTTAGGCAATAGCCTGATTTTTTAGCATTTTGGCGTAAGCGGCGGCTTTTTTTGTTTACTTTTTGCAGCTGAAGGCAATTCCGTAGCTCTGCTACGTGATCACAGGCACTAGAAATAGACAATTCGCCTGTAAAAAGTAAAAGCCGTGCGGCTCGAGCACAAATAGAATCATAAAATACCAATTTAGTTTTTCAGCAGACCCTATAAAGAGATGTTCATTTATGGCGTCTCATAAATTCAGATTATTAATTCTCTCAATTTAAAATCGACAATTCATTTATCTAATTTTGTTGATAATAATATAATACCATACTTTCACTTGCAATCAAAATTCTTCCTATATTTATTCTTTTAACCCTTTAAATATTTGAACTATGGACATTGTTTTGTATGTCATTCTTGGCATCGCGGTACTTATTCTTTTAAGTGCATTTGTTACTATTAATCAGGGCTATATTGCGGTAATTACCGTGTTTGGAAAATATAGTCGAATCATGAATCCGGGACTGAATTTGCGTATTCCAATCATTGAGCAAATCTATCGCCGTATCTCTATTCAAAATCGCTCAGTAGAACTCGAGTTTCAGGCGGTTACGCAGGATCAAGCAAATGTCTATTTTAAAGCGATGTTGCTTTATGCCGTAATTAATCAAACCGAAGAGGCCATTAAAAATGTGGCATTTAAATTCGTGGATCAAACCAACTTTATGCAGGCATTGGTTCGAACTATTGAAGGTACAATTCGTAGTTTCGTGGCTACTAAAAAGCAAGCAGAGATTCTTGGTCTTCGTACCGAAATTGTTAAAGAGGTGAAAGAGCATTTGGATAATACGCTCGAAGAGTGGGGATATCATATGATTGATATTCAGATTAATGATATCACATTCGATGAAGAGATCATCAAATCGATGGCTAAAGTGGTAGCAACTACAAATTTAAAAGCGGCTGCCGAAAATGAGGGTCAGGCTCTGTTAATCACCAAAACCAAAGCGGCCGAGGCCGAAGGTAACGCCATTAAAATCTCTGCTGCGGCCGAAAAAGAGGCGGCAATGTTGCGTGGTCAAGGGGTTTCTCTGTTCCGTCAGGAGGTGGCAAAAGGTATGGCTGAGGCGGCAAAAGAGATTACAAGTGCTAATATGGACGCTTCCTTCTTGCTGTTCTCTATGTGGACGGAGTCTATTAAGCATTTTGGCGAAACAGGTAAAGGCAATGTTATATTCCTTGATGGTTCGGTAGAAGGTATGCAAAAGACTTTAAAGCAGATGGCTGCTTATTCAAAACTGGAGGAGATAAAGTAGGTTGTTTTGATACACTTTTCATGAAAAAATAAAGCGAAGTTCTCTCGATTGAGGATTTCGCTTTTTTTTGAGCTCATCCACTAATCTTTTATACAAAACTCAAAATTTGCTTGGTAACAAAATTTATTGTTTCATTCAAAATGTGTTTATTCTATTCTTTTTTATAATTTAGCGACTGTTTTTTTAAAAAGTTCAATTATGGCATTCGATCACTCTAATCAATTTATCTCCTACCTAACTCAACGTAAACTCCTAGGCTATTTAGGAATATCACTTCCATTTTTAGTTTTCATTGGGACGCAATTCGAAGGAGCTACTCCCTTGTTGAATTCTATTAGCGCTTATTATTTTACCAACGTTCGAGAGATTTTTGTTTCAGTATTAGCAGCTCTCTCCATCTTTTTTATTACCTATAAGGGTTATACACGACTTGACAACGTGCTTACCAACATTGCAGGTGTGTTAGCTTTAAATATTGCACTTTTTCCCTCAATGCGTGAAACGAACGAGGTTGTGCACTATCTATTTGCTTTTATTCCTCCCAATGCTACCGATATTATTCATCTTTGCTCTGCTTCAACGTTTTGCTGATTCTCTCTTTTATCTCCTATTTTATATTCACTAAAACGGGAAATAGTCCAATGACGCCTCGAAAAATTGTCCGTAATAGAGTGTACAGAGCGTGTGGTATAATCTTATTCTCAGCTCTTGTTGTAATGGGCATTTACGAACTCTTCTCTGATGATGTAAAATTATCGTTACAAATATTTAGACCCATATTTGTATTCGAATCCATTTCGCTTTTTGCTTTTGGAACGTCTTGGTTAGTAAAAGGGGGCGTAATTTTACGCGATAAATAGAAGTGATTTTGTATTGTTGTTTTGTTTAAAATTACTATATTTAAGTTAATCAAAATCTGATTTATTAAATGAAGTCATCTGGTCGAAGTGTTGTTGAGCTTGAGAGAGAATTGGAGGAGCTAAGAGCTGCTTATCAATCTCTTCAAAAACTTTATGAGCATAAGTCGGAGGTGCTTCAGCGGGAGATTGAGCAGAAATCGCTTGTTGATACAGAACTATCAATACTTCATTCTGCCGTGGAGCAGAGTCCATTTATGATGATAATCACTGATTTGGAGGGTGTTATTACGTTTGTAAATCCTAGGTTTTCTGAGATTACAGGCTATTCACCTGAGGAGGTTATTGGTGAAAATGTTAGGATACTTAGAGGCGGATACGCTTCATCCCTCGATTATAACGCTATGTGGAGTTCTATTCTGGCGGGAAATAATTGGAGTGGGATATTTAATAATCGAAAGAAAAGTGGCGAATCGTATTGGGAATCGGCAATTATCTCTCCAATAAAGGATGCTAATGGCCAAATTACCCATTTTCTCTCGGTAAAAGAGGATATTACTTCGACCAAGAAGATTGAGATCGATTTGCAGACTACCAATGCCAATCTTATAGCTCTTTTAGAGAATACAACGGAGGTGATCTGGTCAATTAATGAGAGGTATGAGATAATTCAGTTAAACAACGCATTCCGTGAATCCTTTTATCAGTTTTTTGGAGTTGTATTGATGCCTGGAATGAATATTTTGGCGGCACTTCCAGAGAATTTAAGGCCTTTTTGGAAAGAGAATTACGACAAAGCTTTAAATAATAACCGGTTCTCATTTGAGGAATCTTTTGATGTGGGAGATTCAAAGCTTTATGTCGAGGTGGCAATGAATCCAATTTTAGTCAAAGATAAAGTGGTTGGAGTAACTGTTTTTTCCCGCAATGTTACTGCTTATCGCCAAGCACAAGCTGATCTAGCCAGAAGTAATGCTTTTCTCGATTCTGTGATAAATGAGATGCCTAATATGGTGTTTATTAAGGATGCGAAGGAGTTGCGGTTTGTGAGGTTAAATAAGGCTGGAGAGACGATTTTAGGCCTACAGAAGTCACAATTATTAGGCAAAACGGATCATGATCTATTCTCGAAAGAGATTGCCGATACTTTTGTTGCTTATGATCGTAAGGTTCTGGAGGGCGGTAAAATGGTCGAGATCTCTTGCGAACCTGTTGCTACAGCTAGCGGAATTAGATATTTGCATACTCAGAAGGTGCCTGTTTTAAACTCCAAAGGGGAAGCTGAATTTTTACTCGGTATTTCGGATGATATCACAGATAGATTAATTTCAGAAGATAAATTGCGCCTTAGCGAAGAACGATATCATCTCTTAGCCGATGTTACCATTGAAGGAATTGCAATTGTGAAAGAGGATATTATTATTGATCTAAACAGTGCGTTGGTTCGTTTGATGGGACTTAATGATAGTACCGACTTGCTAAATAAATCTATACTAAATCTTTTAGCTAAAGAGGATCACTTCTTTTGGACATTAATGAACTCAACAACGGAGAGTGTGAAGTTCGAAATTAAATTGCATCAAGCTAATGATCAGTATGTTAGTTGTGAGATGGCTTCGCGTTTATATTCCGACAATCAATCCACTTACAGGGTTGTAGCTTTTAGAGATATCACAGATAGAAAATTGGCTGAAAAGAGTTTGGAAACGGTCAATAGTGCTCTCCTAACTGCCAATGCCGATAAAGATCGTTTTATTGCAATTCTAGGACACGATTTACGTAGTCCGTTCAATGCTCTTTTAGGATTTTCAAGACTATTGGTCGAGAATGTACGCGAATTGGATGTTGACACCATTGAATTGTATGCCACTCATCTTAATAATACAGCCGAAAATACCTATAACTTGCTTGAGGACATTCTCTTATGGGCAACATTAAAGACTGGAAATACCCCATTTCAGCCAAAATCAATTTCACTTCTTGAAACAGTGGATTCTGTTTTTGTCTCATTGAATAGCGCTTCATCTGCAAAAGATATCAAATTGATTCGTGGTATCGATGAAGGGCAAATGATTTTAGCTGATGCTAATATGCTTAAAACAGTGTTGCGCAACTTGGTGTCTAATGCGATTAAGTTCTCTTATAAGGGTGGAAGTGTTTCTGTTTTTACAGAATCATCACCTTATGGGGTTACTGTTGTTGTTAAAGATGAAGGTGTTGGGCTATCTACTCATTTGGTCGAATCCTTGTTCGATGTAACCAAAAAGCAATCGGCCGTTGGTACGGCTGGTGAAAAGGGAACTGGTTTGGGTCTGATTTTATGTAAAGAGTTCGTGGAAAAACATTGTGGAAAAATTTGGGTCGAAAGTGTTCTAGGTAAGGGTGCTAGTTTTAAGTTTACACTTCCATCAAGCTATTAAATTGCTTTTTATAAATGGTACAATTTGCTTTTTTAGGGTATCTTTTTTTTGCTTTTGTAACGTCCATCACTCCAGGTCCCAATAACTATCTTTTGTTAGCAAATGGGCGTGCTTATGGGTTAACTTCATCCATAAGGTTAATGTTGGAATTTTTTTAGGTTTTACCGTAATGTTGCTGTTAACGGGTTATGGTATTGGACAACTGTTACTTGTCAATCGTACAATTGAATTTGTTTTTAAGATTATCTCCTCGGGTTGGTTGCTCTATTTGGCCTATTTGATAAGTAAGAGTAATTCGATAAATAAATCGACATCCGCCTTGAATATTGGCTTTACGAAGGGCTTTTTTATGCAATTTGTAAATCCCAAAGCATGGGTAATGGCGCTTTCAGGAGCATCGGCATTTATGCCTACTGTTGGAAACTTACATCTTAATGTAATTCTATTTTCTCTTCTATTTGGCCTTGTTGGTATCCCATGCATGGTTGTTTGGTTCTTTTTGGAGATTTGCAAACTCGGATGTTTCAATCATCTAGCTCACACTCTCTAACAGGATGGGTCTTAGCTGTATTAATGGCTTTAGGCGTTCTTTTTATTTGGATTTAAGTGTTGTAGTTCTTCCTCTTTAAATTGCTTTTTCGTCTTTCTTTTTGTAACTTTATATGGATGCCTGATCTATTTTAGTTATGAAACGTCTCTGCTTGTTACTGTTATTGACTTTTTCCCTCGGCGTTAAACCTTTCGCTCAAGAAGATGAATCTCCTTATTATCTTAAAGAGAAGCGTGTCGATTGGGGCGTATATGGTGCTTTGAGAGTTGATTTTGTGGCGCATGACTTTTCCGATTTTGAAGAGGAGTTGGGTGTCGATAATATCTATTTGATGAATTTAAACAGTGGCTTATTGGCCCTCGAATTTGGTGGACGCTTAAATCGTTGGGTTTCTGGTTTTAACTTTGGCTTCTCTTCTCATACAGATGATAACGACTCAGTTTCCATCCGGTTTACCGCAACTCAGTGTGAGTTTAATGTGGGTTATATTGTTGTTAACGGTAATCGATTTCGCTTAACGCCTATGGTCGAGTTTAAGTAGCGGCGAAATAGATTAACGAATAGCGATTTGAATAGAAAAATTGAGCTGGATACTTACCTCATAAATAGAGATTTAGATATAAGAATTAACCACACCTATGCCGTATTTGGCTTAGATTTCGTCTATAAAATGTATAGAAACAACATATTCTTTAGCGATTATTGGACTCTTGGCCTATTTTCTGGTTATCGAATTAAATTAAATGAGACTCCTTGGGTCTATAGTCGCGAAAATAGACTCCTCTCCTCAAATAAAATTGATATTACAAATTTTGATACCTCCTTTTATATCGCATTTCATTTCTAACGGCTTTTTTGTGTGTTTTTACTGTTTTACTAATACTAGAAAATAGCTGTTTGATTATTTCTGTAAAAACGATATATTTGATACTATCTTAATTTAAATATAATTTTAGCACTATGCAAACTCCTAATTCAAATTTAATCTCCGAAGCGTATCAAACGCTCAAGGGCAAATGGGCTGTGCCAATGGCCGCTTTTTTACTTTATATTGCTATTTTAATACCCATTCAGCTTTTAATTAGATTCACTCCTTTGGCTGGTTATCTGATTAATCTTATTATCACTGCCCCACTAATGCTTGGGTTTATAATTCTTTCTTTAAACATTTCGCGCAAAAAGGACGCTGCTGTTGGTCAGCTCTTTGAAGGGTTTAATCTTATTTTTACAGCCATTGTAGCATATTTGTTAGTTGCGTTATTCACATTAGTTGGATTTGTACTTTTAATTATACCAGGGTTTATTGTAATTGCTCATTTAGCTCTTGTTTTTTACGTAATTGCTGATGAACCTGAAATATCTCCGTTAGCTGCTCTCAAAAGGAGTAAGGAGTTGATGTATGGTTACAAGTGGAAATTTATACGTTTTGTGCTTCGAATTTTTGGCTTAATTCTTCTCTCATTTTTAACGCTTGGAATTGCTCTTCTTTGGGTTGTGCCAGTTGTTCAAGTGGCTTTAGCTCGTTTTTATGACGATGTAAAGGCGAATCCAATAGCGCGAAGATTATAGAAATTGAACAAGTAAGCAATTCTATTGTTTTAGTATCGTATTCATTATTAGTATTCTATTACTATAAATTTTAATTTATTGGCTTATGAAAAAGAATATGGGTAGTGTTGATAAGATCATCCGATTAATCGTGGCTGCATTGTTAGCGGTTCTATTTTTTACGGGTGTTATCGAAGGTGTTTTAGGGGTCGTCTTGGTGGTTTTGGCTGCGGTTTTCGTGCTCACATCGTTAATTAGTTTTTGTCCGCTTTATGCTCCGTTCGGCATTTCAACATGTAAAAAGGAGTAAAAGTTTTTTTTGATATTTTTTTGCACCTATTGGGATAATTTCTCAATAGGTGTTTTG
Source organism: Breznakibacter sp. (assembly GCA_018055415.1). Classification (GTDB taxonomy): domain Bacteria; phylum Bacteroidota; class Bacteroidia; order Bacteroidales; family Marinilabiliaceae; genus JAGPHP01. The sequence continues at coordinate 14,855 of JAGPHP010000004.1, forward strand.
TTTTATGGTATTTCTATTTTGTTTAAGAGTGTCTTGGTTCGCATAATTTAGTGACTTATTATCTATTGCCTATAGTTATTGAGATTTTTGTGAAATTTTTCGTTTTTTTTTGACTTAAAAGCGTGGTTGGGTCAAAATTTGTTTTAACTTTAGTTAACGATTTTGTTTCACTTTTGGCAGATGAATTCACTCATTATTAAAATAGTCCTTTGTTCTTCACTCTCGCTAGTTATAGGCTCCACTATAGGGTTTTGTTCTGTGGAGTCAATCATATTATGGTATCCAACTATTGTTAACCCTCATGGAATCCACCTAATTGGGTGTTTGGCCCTGTATGGTCAATCCTTTACTTAATGATCGGAGCATCCTTTGCTCTGTTGTGGGATTCCATACATCGTTCTAATCGGTTGGCGATGGTACTTTTTTTAGCCCAGTTTATTCTTAATTTATTTTGGTCAATTATATTTTTTGTCGGTCGCAATGTAGGTTTTGCATTTATTGAAATCATCATTCTGCTTTTTCTAATTATTGCTACTATGTTCATAGCAAAGCGTGTTTCATTATGGGCAACTATTTTGCTTGCGCCTTATCTTTTGTGGGTCTCTTTTGCAACGATATTAACTGGTACAATCTATTTTTTGAATTTATAAGCTTTTAATTTTTTAAAATCCAATTCGCCCTATCTATATAATGAAATTGCTCATCAGTAACTATTTGTGTTATTGATTTGTCTCTCAGTAATTTGCCGTTTGTTTAAATATTAATTCTCATCTTTCATGCCTCGTATCGATTTTCATTGCCATCCATCTATTAAGCCTTTGGGCAAGAGTTTTAATTATTAACCTATTGGTGTCTATTCAAAATCGAGCTGGTAATAATTTTGTCGCGGATATTCTGAGTAATCTTGTTACAGGAGTTGGTATGAAGCGCATTGAGATGATTCAATCAAATGGTTATAGATATTTCCCTGATCTACAACTAGATTACCATTTTTACGAGCAGATTGATGGTTGTGAGATAGTTGTTCATGAGAAGCGAGTACGCTTTAAATTGGTTAATTCGTATAGTTCAATTGAGACTATTCCTGTTGATTCGGAAGTGTTTACAGTTTTTGTATTTATTACGATTGAAGGTGGACACTCTTTGAATAGCAATGTTTATACGACTGTAACGCCGGAGGATATTCTTGCAAATGTTTCGACTATCAAAAAATGGCGTTACGCTCCAATTTTTTTAACATTGGCTCACCATTTCCAAAATCATTTAACTGGTCATGCTCAGAGTTTGACAGGTGTTATTGATTGGATGACAGAGCAAGAAGCTGATTTAAATGGTGATTTACACCCTTTGGGGCACAAAGTTATTACAGCGCTACTTGATGACTCTTCGGGACAAAATCGAATTTTGATTGATATTAAGCACATGAGTGCGGTTGCTCGACGTGCGTATCGAGAAATACTTAAAAAGGAGTATCCCAATCAAGTGATTCCTATTATTGTTAGCCACGGTGCAATGAATGGTTTGGTCGATTCTATGTCGAGAAAGCGCTCGTCGATAGTTGGAGCATCGGATTTCTATGAGGGTGATATCAATTTTTTTGATGATGAGGTGGTTGCTATTGCCAAGAGTGGTGGTGTCTTTGGTATTCAACTTGACGAAAGACGGGTGGCCAGTAAATCAAGACTTAAGCGGTCAAATCTTATCTTTGCTTCTCGAAATAAGCGTTTGTTGGCAAAGTCTAAGCTTATATGGGAGCAAATTCTCTATATAGCAAGAGTACTTGATAATGAATCGCTATCGGCATTGGATATTCAGGTACTTGGTTCTGACTTTGATGGAATTATTGACCCTATTAATCTGTTTTGGACTGCCGAAGATATAGACGATTTGGAGAGGTGCTTGATCACACATGTTTCAGAATTTATGGCAAATGAAAGCAATGTGTTTAAATCGTTTAATAGAATCTCCGTCGATGAAATTGTTTCTAAATTTATTTGGCGAAATGCTGAAACTTTCTTGAAGTCGTTAAAAGGGAGGGTTTAGTGATTTTTAATGAGCTATTTAGAGAAGTTTAGGATATCTCTAAATAGCTCATTATTTTCTTTTTACTAAAGAGAATCTATCGCTTTCTTAAGCATCTCTCTTATCTCGTAGGCAGCAAGTATTAATTGATCATTTTCAATGGCAAGCATCATCTCTACCGGGTCAACTGCCGAAATAGTGTATTTTCCAGCACTCTCCTCCTCAATTAGCATATTGCATGGCAAAAAAAGTCCAATTTTATCCTCTAAACCTATCGCTTTGTGTGAATATTTTGGATTACATACGCCTAGAATGGTATAGTTCTTAAAAGCAATATTAAGCTTCTCTTTAAAGGTGTTATGCATGTTTATTTCCGATACAACGCCAAATCCAGCTTGTTGTGCTATCTCTTTTGCTCTATTAACGGCTTCGTTAAAGTTGCCCGCTACAACTGATTTTGAAAAATAGTAACTCATATCTATGTTTTAACTTAATTCTCTAGTAATAATTACCGATGCAATGGTGCCATCTCCTGTTGCTGTAGTTATTTGACGTATTTTTTTACTTCTTACATCACCTACTGCAAAAATGTCAGGCAAATTGGTGTGCATATCTTCATCGGTTTTAATATAACCCCATTGGTCTAGCTCCAATTTGTTGCTCAATCCCGCGGTATTTGGTTTCATCCCAATAAAAACAAAAACCCCATCAGCTGATATTGTTTTTATTGTTTTACTCTTTAAATCTTCTACTTCAACATAAATTCGACCATCTTCACTCCTAAACGATCGTGGCTCGTGTGAGAATAGTGTTGAAATCTTTGGATTCTCTTCTAATTTCTCTATCGCTTTTTTGTTCGCAGTAAAGGCGTCGAATTGATGTACCATCGTTATTTTGGATGCAAATTTAGCAATAAAATCGGCCTCTTCAACGGCGGAGTTGCCCCCACCTATCACAATTACCTCTTTGTTGTCAAAATATTTCGCATCGCATGTGGCGCAATAGGATATTCCACGCCCCTTTAGCTCTTTTTCACCCTGAGCTCCTGTTGAATTTGGTGAGCTTCCAGTAGAAATAATGATTTTTTTTGCTTTTATGGTCTCTATTCCATCAATAACTACCTCTTTTTTTTCTAAATCGATACTTGTAACCTCTACTGCTACTTTGAATGTTACCCCGCTCTCTTTCGTTTGCTCAGCCATATAGTGCGAAAGCATGTAGCCATTTTGAGCTTTTACAAAACCAGGATAGTTGCTAACTTCATGAGTAGTTGATACTTGTCCCCCAGGTAAACTTTGGTCAATTAATACGGTGTTGATTTTTGCTTGGCCTAAATAGACCCCTGCGGCTAATCCGCCAGGTCCTCCGCCTAATATGATGACGTCATATTCGCTGGTAAATGGTTTTTGTGAATCTCGTATTGCTTTAGCTCTTTCTGGAGTTATAAGTTTATCGAGCGATGTCATAATTTCACTCCTTTTTACTCCCCCAGATTGACGGTCGCTGAGTTGAACCCCATTATTGTAGTAGAGTAGGGTAGGAGATGACTTAACATTGAGTTTATCCGCTAGTTCGCGGTTTCCTTGGCGATACATTTTTACGAACTTGATGTCCTTGCCATAAAGCTCTGCTAATGCTTCAAATTTTGGGGCTAACGCTTCACAGGGTGGACATTCGGTTGAGTAGAAGTCAACTACAACTTTACCGCCATTTAGTACTTCGGCCTCAAATTGATCTGAACTAATCTCTTTCATAATATTGAATTTTAATGTTAAATGTTTTGGTAACAGGCCGAGGGCTGAAGTAAGTAATGCAACTTCATTCTTTGGGCTTCATTTTATTTTTTACTCCTTAAAATAATACCCAAATCCTAACTCCAATAATCCTTCTATTGGACGGCAATCGGGCGAGCATATTTTATTATCGTTATTGTTTTTTGCTACTGATCCACATCCTCCTCCGCAGGCCAAGCGAACGTTACACGATTGGCATTTTTCGATTGTTGTCACATCGCGCTCTTCCCAAGCTGATGTTAACTCGTTGTGTAATTTCACCTCAGGGTAATAAGTGCCAAGTGCCTCACTCTCTTTACCAACAGTAGCCGTACAAGGGAATATTTGTCCGCTAAAATCAAATGCCCACTCAGTTTTACATGCAGGACAAGAGTCGAAGAGTGGCTGAGGCATGGCTCCATTTTCCGAAAGGAATTTTGCAATTGAGTAGGATGGTTTGTAAAATTCAATGATATGAGGATGTTTTTCTATTAAATTATAGATGGTTTGATAGATAGAGAGTCGGTCAAATAATCGATCTCTCTCACTTTGACAATGATGGAGTTCATAATTTCTACCTATTTGCGTTTTAAAATGGGTCGATGATGTCCAACCATTATCAATTGCAAATCGCGCCAATTTTGGTAGCTCTTCTATATTCTCTTTGTCGATAACCATCCTTAAATTTACATCGATTTGATTATCAAGACATGCAGAAATGCCCTCTGCAATTGCATTAAATGTGTCGCCACCATCTTTCAGAAAGCGACGTTGGTTGTGGATTTTCTCCGTGCCGTCGAGTGTGATTTGAATTTCCCTTATTCTGCCCGTTTTTAATAGTGGTAGATAGGATTTGAGCGTATATCCATTGGTTACAAAGCATAAGTCAATTTTTGCTTCGTTGCTTTTTTTTATTAAGTATTCGATTAGCTCTTTTTGCTTGTTTCCCGACATGAGGGGTTCGCCACCAAAAACGGTTATATATTTTCTGCGAGAAGCAAATTCTGTTGTTATATATTGGAAAAAAGCATCAATTATCTCTAGCGTAGCTACTTTATTCGGATTTGTATATTCATCTTGATAGCAATAAGTGCAAGCAAAGTTACAGACATAATTTGGTACAAAAAATATCTGCACTTCATCTGTTTCTCGTTCATCTATAAAGTTTAGGTAGCTATTCTTGAATAGTTTGCTCTCCTCTTTGGGGTCGATGATATATCTTTTGGCGATTAATTCATTTAAAAACGCGTCATCGTTAATTGGTTCGTTGTTTTTAAGTGCTGTAATCATTTCGAAGTGCGCCTTGTCCATGATATCGGCCTCTCCAACAAGCGGATTAACAATAAAATAGCTCTCCGAATCAGCTATCTTTGAGATGATGTTATGTTTTGAGAAATTCATATTTTTTTGTTTGGGTTATGTGAGGGAGCTGTAACTTGTACAACTCCCTAATGTGTCAAATCAATCGTGGCAACCGGCTACGGTTTTCGATATTTTGGCACAACATTGAGCAACCTTTGCAGATGCTCCGTTCTCACTCTTTTTAATTAAACTTTTCATTCTAATTCGTATTTAAGTGAAACATTTATCTTTTTAGTCTGGAGTCGCTATTGACGTATTAACTCCAATTTCGTCTTCTATCTACAACAACTTTTCGCCTCTTTAAAAGGCTTCATAGCAGAAATCGTCCAACTGCAAACCTCCGCTTTCCCTTTGGCATAAGGTTTTGATTCTTCAAGTATTGAAACAGCTTTAAAGCCTGCTTTTAAAAGAGTCTCTAAATACTCTTCGCGTGTGGTGGAGCCTGCCCAACACTCGGCAATGGCTTCAGGATCTGTGCGATACTCTTCGGCTATTGGAGATGTTGAATAGATGTCGGATACCACAAATCTGCCACCCTCTTTTAAAAGTCGATATATCTCTTGCCATACAGCTAGTTTGTCGTCAGCATGGTTAATGGTGCAATTTGAGATGATTAAATCAATTATTCCTGATGGAAGTGGAACCTCTGATAGCTCACATTTAATGAAACTCGCATTTGTTACTTCAAATTTTGAAGCATTTTGTCGAGCTTTTTCTATCATCCCGTCTGAAATGTCTATTCCATAAGCCATTCCATCTTCTCCAACCTCTTCAGCTAATCTTATTACATCTGTTCCTCTACCACTTCCAAGGTCTAAGCATGTTTCACCTTTTTTTGCTTTGGAGTGATTTATTGCCCCACCGCAAGAGAGACAGCAGCTATCTTGGGCTAAAACACTATATCTTTTATTTATCTCAACTATACTCATAATCTGCACCTTATTTTAACATGTTTTGCAAGGTGAGTTCGTGAAAAAGTAACCTAATAGCGCTCCAACACCTATGCTGCCCCATGGGTTAGCAGTTATTCCACAACTACCACTTGTACATCCAATATAATAATAATATAGGTAACCCGCAATACCTCCAATGACAAGTGGTAAAACTCTTTTCCAAAGATACCATGAGGTTATCCAATTTTTAAATCCTTTAGGCTTTATCTCAACTTTACAACTATTTTCCATATCTATAACTTTAGTAATGCAAAATTGCTTCAAATAATTTATATATGCAAATATTTAGATGTGTTTTTGATCTTTGAGTGAATTTGGTTCTAATTTAGACTTATTCTAAAATGAGCCTCTTTATTTGTATTCCCTTTTTTATGCCGAAAATTGCATATATTTTTGTTGTAATATTCACAATTTAATAATTGCAACGATGGCATACGTTATTAACCAAGATTGTATTGCATGTGGAACATGTATCGATGAGTGTCCAGTAGAGGCTATCTCTGAGGGCGATATTTATAAAATTGATGCTTCTGCTTGTACTGACTGTGGTACTTGTGCTGATGTTTGTCCTACTGAGGCTATTCATCCTGCATAATTAACTTACAAAAAGTATCAGAATGGTTTCATTATTTAATAGTGAAACCATTTTTTTTATATGAGATTTCACATTAAATAGTCCACTTAGCTTAGTTGCTTTTAATGTTAAATTGCTCTTAGGTTAATGAAATGTTAAAGTGTCGATTGCTATTGCATAGCTCTATTTCTAGGCTTAACTTAGGCATCATAATTGTAAAAGCATATTTGATTGTTGAACTATCCATTGTGGCTAGTTATTTTTTACTTTAGGTTAAACTAATATCAATAATTACATGAAAAAAATTATTCTGACAAAACTGCTCTTTTTATTTACAGTAGCCCTTTTTGCTCAGCAGATGAAGCCTACTATTGCATTTACTGAAATGGTGTATGATTACAAAGATATTCCTGAAGCAGGTGGTAAGGTTGAACATATCTTTAATTTTACAAATACTGGAAATCAGCCTCTTGTGATTCATAACGTACAGGCATCGTGTGGATGTACTACACCTGATTGGACTAAAACTCCTATTCAACCAGGAGCTAAAGGCTTTGTGAAGGCAACTTACGATCCAACTAATCGACCAGGTCAATTTAACAAGACTATTACGGTTATGTCAAATGCAGAACAACCATCGATGGTTTTACGAATTATTGGTAACGTAACACCTAAACCAAAAACGGTTACAGATGAGTTTCCTCGTGCTTTTGGCGATTTACGGGCGAAGGGACAAAGTCTTTCGTTCACAAAAATAGCTCCTTCACAGAAAAAAACTGAGACTATTGAAGTTATTAACACTTCGGCCGCAGATATGAAGGTTGAATTTATTGGTGTCCCTGCTCATTTGGGAATTTCGATGAACCCAGCTGTCTTAAAAGCAGGACAACGCGGAGTTATCGTGGGTACCTTTGATGCTGCTAAAAGACAAGATTGGGGTTTTGTGATGGACAATGTCTCTCTATCAATCAACGGTGTGCAAGATCCTAATAATAGATTGAGCGTTAATGCCACAATTGAAGAGGATTTTTCAACAATGACCCCTGAGCAGTTAGCTAATGCACCTGTAGCATCTTTTGATGCTGTAAATTTCTCTTTTGGTGAAATAGCTCAAAATACCAAAGTTTCTCATCAGTTTGTACTAACAAATACTGGTAAGACAAACTTAATTGTTCGTAAAGTTCGAGCTTCTTGCGGATGTACTGCAGCTGCTCCTCAAAAATCGATTATCGAGCCTGGTCAATCAACAACAATTGATGTGCAATTTGACTCAACAGGTCGTTCTGGTCAGCAAAATAAATCGATCACAGTTGTTACAAATGATCCAAAAGCATCTACCGTTATTTTAATGTTTACAGCTAATATTGTGGCTGACAAAAAATAATTGTTCATATTTTTTAACGAAGAAGCCGAGTGATATTTTCATTCGGCTTCTTTGCTTTTAACGTGAGCTGTTTATGCAACTTTTTATCCCTATCTTTGTTTATCTGACATATTTTCACGTTTAATACTCTTAAAAATATATTTGTATATGAGTTTTGATCTTATTGTAATTGGCAGTGGCCCTGGTGGGTATGTGGCTGCTATTAGAGCCTCACAGCTTGGACTAAAAGTGGCTGTTGTAGAGCGTTCTGAATTAGGAGGTATTTGTTTGAATTGGGGGTGTATCCCAACTAAATCGTTGCTAAAAAGTGCTCAAGTGTTTGAGTACCTTACACACGCTGCTGATTACGGAATCTCGATTTCAGGCGAAGCAAAACCTGATTTTACAGCTATGGTTAAGCGCAGTCGCGATGTTGCTGATGGAATGAGCAAAGGAATATCGTTCTTGTTGAAAAAGAATAAGATTGAGGTTATTGTCGGTACTGGCAAACTTATTGGAAATAAGAGTGTTGAGGTGACTGATGCAAATGGCGGGAAGCAGCTTTTTAGTGCTCCTAATATCTTATTGGCTACTGGTGCTCGTAGTCGAGAATTACCAAATCTGCCACAAGATGGTGTTAAGGTAATTGGCTACCGCAAAGCGTTAACACTTGATAAACAACCTCAGAGTATGATTGTTGTAGGTTCGGGTGCTATAGGTAGTGAATTTGCTTATTTTTATAACTCAATTGGTACTAAAGTTACCTTAGTTGAGTATCTGCCTCGTATTGTTCCTGTTGAAGATGAGGAAGTTTCAAAGCAACTTGAACGATCGTTTAAAAAGGCCGGAATTGATGTTTTAACGGGTGCTGAAGTACTTTCTGTTGATACAACAGGGGCTAAGGTAAAAGCTGTTATTAAGACTAAAAAAGGAGAAGAGATTCAAGAGGCAGATATTGTGTTATCCGCTGTGGGTATTACTCCTAATATTGAGGGCTTAGGACTCGAAGAGTTGGGTGTTGTAGTTGAAAAAGGACGTGTTAAAGTGGACTCTTTCTATCGCACTTCGGTTGATGGCGTTTATGCTATTGGAGATATCGTTGCAGGACAGGCATTAGCGCATGTTGCTTCGGCTGAAGGTATTGTTTGCGTTGAGAAAATTGCCGGACACCATCCTGAACCAATTAACTACAACAATATTCCAGGTTGTACTTATACCTCACCAGAGGTCGCATCGGTTGGTTTTACTGAGGCTGCTGCTAAAGAGGCAGGTTACGAAATAAAAGTAGGAAAATTCCCATTCACTGCATCAGGAAAAGCCAGTGCAGCAGGACATAAAGATGGGTTTGTGAAATTGATATTTGATGCAAAGTACGGTGAGCTTTTAGGTGCTCACATGATTGGTGCTAATGTGACAGAGATGATTGCGGAACTTGTTACTGCTAGAAAATTAGAGACAACAGGGCAAGAGTTAATAAAAGCTGTACATCCACATCCTACAATGTCTGAAGCGGTTATGGAAGCTGCCGCTGCAGCATACGGCGAGGTAATACATATTTAATTGTAATCATTACTATAATAAAAAAGGGGATCGTTTCAGATCCCCTTTTTTATTATAGTAATGATTTGATTGCAGCAGCTAGCTCCTCTCCTCTTAAATCTTTATACAAAATTGTCCCGTCTTTTCCGATAAGCAATGTGTGAGGTATAGTTTTTACTCCGTAGATGTTTGCTATTTTGCCCTCTTTATCCCAGAAGTGGTTATCCCATATCAGACCATCTTTCTGGATTGCATCCTTCCAAGCTTGCTCCTCTCTATCAAGCGAAATGCTCACAATGTCGAAGTTGTTTTTGCTGTGTTTTTTATATATAGCTACAACATTAGGACTTTCAGCACGGCAAGGCGTGCACCATGATGCCCAAAAGTCTATTAAAACAACTTTCCCTTTAAAAGAAGTTAATGTTTTACTCTCCCCTTTAAGGTTCGTGAATGTAAAATCAGGAGCTTGATTACCTACTTTAGTTAAAGCTTCAGAGGCTTCAAATGCTTCAAGCTCTTTAACTGCATTTTCGATAACCTTAACATATTCCGAATTTTTAGCTTCACCCGCTTGAAGTTTCGTTAGTAAGCTCTTAATATCTGCTAACTCTAGTTGACGCATATAAGAGACTGCTAAATAAGCACCGACATAGTTGTTGGTATTAGCAAGCACGAATGATTTAAAGTAGTTGTTTTGTTTCTCAACCATCTCATTGTATTGATCTCTCAACTCATTCATTTTTGCAATGTTATTGCTCTCTTTCGCTTTTAGGAACTCCTCTTTTAAAGTCTGCGACTCTCTCTTTAGCGGCATTTCACTATTAAACTTAGCCCATGGTATATTTGCTTTTGATCCCTTTATTGTCGCTTCTTCTAAAGAATCAATATCTGCTTTTATTTTAATCGCTGAGTTCTCGATAAAGAAAACAATTGGAGAGGGCTTGCCATTAATAAAGAGGAGATGGATTTGAGGCTCGTCAACTTTGCCTTCAAATTCAAATTCACCATCTTCAATTTGGACGGTATCAATTGTGGTCACATCTCGACCTGATAATGTTTTAACGTAGAGTTCGCCTTTTTCAAGACCTTTTATCTTACCCTCAACAACATATCCATCCTTGGGAGCACATGATGCAACTAAAGCTATTGTTAGTATTGTATAAATAAACTTTTTCATAGGTTAAATGGTTTAATGTTTATGTTTAAAATAGATGTTTATAAGTTCTTTTGCAGCGATGAATGAACTTTTTTTGTTTTGAAGTACCTCTAATTCAAATCGTTGAAGCTGAGATTCAATAGAAGGATTATGATAAAAACTATTACTTATTTGTTCGTTGATACTCTCGTACATCCAATACTTAGCTTGGTTGTGCCTGTTAGTTTCAAAAAAAGTATTCTCTTTTGTATGAGTGATGTAGTTTTGAATCATCACATAGATTTCTTCAATTCCAATATTGTTTAGAGATGAACAGGTTAACACTTCTGGACTCCATTGTGATGCTGGCATTGGGAACAGATGAAGCGCGCCTTTATATTGAGTTTGGGCTAATTGCGCTTTTAATACGTTCTCACCATCGGCTTTTGTGATAGCAATGCCATCCGCCATCTCCATTATGCCTCTTTTAATACCTTGAAGCTCATCTCCTGCACCAGAGATCATGAGCAATAGAAAAAAATCGACCATTGAGTGAACTGCCGTTTCCGATTGACCAACTCCAACAGTCTCTATCAGTATTGTGTCGAATCCTGCTGCCTCGCATAACACAATTGTTTCTCTTGTTTTTCGGGCTACACCACCAAGTGATCCAGCAGATGGGGAGGGGCGTATGTAGGCTTTAGGATGGGCCGAAAGCTGTTCCATGCGAGTTTTATCGCCGAGAATGCTTCCTTTAGAACGCTCACTACTAGGATCAATGGCCAATACAGCAATTTTATGTCCTTTTTCAATTACATTAAGACCAAACGCTTCAATGAAGGTGCTTTTGCCAGCTCCAGGAACACCCGTGATCCCTATTCGTATTGAATTGCCTGTGTAGGGTAGGCATAGCTCTATTATCTTTTGGGCTATCTCTTGGTGCGATGGTAAAGAGCTTTCTACAAGCGTAACTGCTCTTGACAAGATTGTAATGTCACCTTTTAGAATGCCATCAACGTATTCATCGATCGATAACTCCTTTTTTTTGTTTTGGAGAAATCGTTTGGCTGCCTCAGGATTTACTGTTGGTGGCGCCTCAACGCCTTTGTTTACAGCAAGACCTTTGTACTGAGGATCATTTTCGATATGATGGTGTTCCATATTTTTAAAACTCTATTTAATGATATTTTTTATTGCATTAATCATATCTTGAGCCAAAGAATCTGCTTCTGATGCAGTTGGAGCTTCAGAGTATATGCGAATAATTGGTTCTGTATTTGATTTGCGAAGATGAACCCATCTGTCAGCGAAATCAATTTTTACGCCATCGATATCATTTATACGTTCTTTTTTATAAAGTTCTTTTATAGCAATTAATACCCCATCTACGTCAATATCTGGTGTTAATTCTATCTTGTTTTTTGACATGAAGTAAACAGGATAGGTTGCTCTTAGTTTTGAGCAACTAAGTTTTTCATTTGCTAAATGTGTTAAGAAGAGTCCAATGCCAACTAATGCATCTCTTCCGTAATGCGACTCTGGGTATATAATGCCTCCATTGCCTTCACCACCAATTACTGCCTTCGTGGCTTTCATTGCATTTACAACATTCACTTCACCCACAGCAGCAGCGGTATAAGTACCACCATGTTTAACTGTTACATCGTTTAAGGCTCTTGTAGATGATAGATTTGAAACACTATTGCCAGGGGTGTTCTTGATAATGTAATCTGCTACAGCAACGAGGGTGTACTCTTCGCCAAACATGGATCCATCTTCATTAATTATTGCCAACCGGTCAACATCAGGGTCCACAACAAAGCCTAAATCAGCTCCTTTGCTCTTTATAAGTGAAGAAATTTCTGTTAAATGTTCGGGCAGTGGCTCTGGATTATGCGGGAATTCGCCATTAGGGGTAGTATATAATTCTATAACTTCTCTTACACCAAGTGACTTCAGTAATTGCGGCAAAACAACACCTCCAACCGAATTTACACAATCTATAGCAACTTTTAGATTGGCCTTTCGGATGGCATCAATATTTACCAATTTAAGTCCCAAAACATGATCTATGTGTTTTTGGTTGTAACTATGGTTCTCGGATACTTTACCCAATTCATCTACTTGAGCAAAATCAAAAAGCTCTTTTTCTGCAATTTCTAGTACCTCTTCTCCATCTTTTCCTGAGAGGAACTCACCTTTGTGGTTCAATAGTTTGAGTGCATTCCATTGTTTGGGGTTATGGCTCGCTGTTAAAATGATGCCGCCGTCGGCATTTTCCCAAGTTACTGCTAGTTCAGTTGTTGGTGTGGATGCTAAACCAATGTTTACCACATCGATTCCCACTCCTTGAAGCGCTCCAATGACAAGATTTTTGCACATCTCGCCAGAGATTCTAGCATCCCTGCCAACAACAATCTTTATTTTATCTTTTTTTGATTGCTTTTTGATCCATATTCCATAAGCTGATGCAAATTTTACTAAGTCGATGGGACTCAGACCTTCACCAACTTTTCCTCCAATAGTACCTCGTATTCCTGAGATTGATTTTATTAATGTCATAGCTCCTTTTTTAGTAGGAACAAAATTGCAAAAAAAGAAGGGAGTAATGAAATATTTAGAACACCTATTTCTCTTTTTTTTGAAGATATCCTAGGGTCAGAGTCTGATGCGATAATTATTAAATAACTAACCTAAAACCGAAATACGTTGAAGTTTCTCCTCTTCCAAAATTCGAATTGAACGACCATCCACCTCAATCACATTTTCTGCAACAAATGAGGATAGGGTGCGAATGGCATTGGAGGTAGTCATGTTTGAAAAATTTGCTAGGTCTTCTCTTGATATGGATACATTAAGAGTGGCACCGTCTGCCTCATAGCCATAAATTTCACGTAATAGCATTAAACTCTCAGCTAAACGTCCTCTGATGTGCTTTTGAGTGAGTGTAACCGTTCTAAAGCGCGCAAAACCCAACTCTGAGGCGAAACTTTTTATAATGTTCATGCAGAGTTTATTGTTTGTTGCCATGAGATTGAAAATAACCTCTTTTTTTATCAGAAAGATGACGCAACTTTCAATAACAACCGCCGTTGCAACATGATTTTCTTCGGCAAAGAGTGCTCTGTAGCCAATAAAACCTGGCGGATTTGCCATGCGAACAATTTGATCACGACCACCAAAACCCTCTTTGTAAATTTTCACCTTACCAGAACCTAAACATAATAAACCAGAAGGTTTCTCTCCCTCTTTATATATGATTTGGTTTTTCTTGAAGCGAATAATAGAGTGGTTTTGCTCTAGATAGCGTTTCTCCTCCTCGGTAAGTACATCCCAGAGTAGGTGAATCTGACTAATTAAGGGTGTTGTATCAATTTCGCGTTTCTTTGTACTTGGCATTTTATGTTTTATAACATTGTTATCCGACATGCAAAAATATAAAAACTCTACATATAAAAATTGTTTTTGCCCTATTATTATTCATAATTTAGACTTATTAACTTTGTATGATGTAAGTTTGTGCTTGGTTAGATTATAAAATATAGGGTTATGTTGCTTTTTCCCAATGCTAAAATCAATTTAGGTTTAAATGTGGTCTCAAAAAGACCTGATGGATATCATAATCTTGAAACAATCTTTTATCCAATTCCAATAAGTGATGCTCTCGAGATTATTGAAGATCCTGATGGATCAAGTAAGGGGTATCAGTTTACTTCATCTGGAATAATTGTAAATGGTGCAGAAGAACATAATTTATGCGTTAAAGCTTATCTTTTGCTTAAGGATGAGTATGATTTGCCTAATGTAAAGATCCATTTACATAAAACAATTCCTATGGGCGGAGGTTTGGGGGGGGGGAGTGCCGATGCTACATTTATATTGTTGGCTCTAAATCAGATGTTCAGTCTTAATTTATCAACTCAAGCATTGAAAGATTATGCATTAAAGTTGGGTGCCGATTGTCCCTTTTTTGTTGAAAATACTCCATGTTTGGGACAAGGAGTAGGGGAGCTTTTAGAACCGATAAATCTATCATTAAAAGGGTGTTATTTTGTTTTGCTAAATCCCAATATACATGTTTCTACAGCCAATGCTTTTAGTGCTATTAAACCCAAGCAGCCGTTAGTTCGTGTAGATGAAATTATTGTAGGACCAAAAGAGAGTTGGCGTGATTTATTAGTGAATGATTTTGAGGAGAGCGTATTTCCACAATTTCCGGTGATTGAATCGTTTAAAAAGTCGTTGTATAATGATGGAGCTTTTTATGCGTCGATGAGTGGAAGTGGGGCCTCTGTTTTTGGTCTGTTTGAGAATGTACCTGATAAAATTTTAAATGAAAATTATATCGTTTGGAAGGGGTTTTTGTAGTTTTGGGCGAGATAATTAGTATAATAAAAAGGGACTATCTGTGTTGGATAGTCCCTTTTTGATTACGTTATTTGAAGAAACTACTCTTCTGAAATTTCCACCATTAAGTGGTTTTTTGGAATGCGTTGTCCTGGTTCTACACATATTTTGGTGATAGAACCATCGCAAGGCATGCAAATGTTGTTATACATTTTCATAGACTCCAAAACCAGTATGCGTTCGCCCATTTTTAAAGTCTGACCCTCTTTTACATCAATGGAAATAATAGTTCCAGGAATGATTGAGATGATCTCATTTGGATTGTTGGGTTCCCAGTTTTTTCTACCGGCATATTTTTTTGTTAGTGTTGTTTTGTAAACTCTTTTAAGAATACAAAAATCTACTAATTCTTCTTTGTTTTCCATAGCCTACGACTTAAAATGGTGCAATTCCATGCTTCTTATACGGACCTTTTTCTTCTTTATGCGCTGAAACTTCAAGTGCATGAAGTAAAAGTTGGCGTGTTTCAGCAGGTTCTATAACTGAATCGATATAACCCTTGGCAGCAGCCACGTATGGATTTGCAAATTTGTCAATATACTCCTGAACTTTTATTTTTCTCATCTCTTCAGAGTTCTCAGCTTCATCGATCTCTTTCTTGAAGATGATATTTGCCGCTCCCTCTGGACCCATAACCGCAATTTCAGCTGTTGGCCAAGCAAAGTTAAAGTCAGATCCTAAGTGACGAGAGTTCATTGCGATATAACCTCCTCCATAAGCTTTTCTTAAGATAACTGTGATTTTTGGTACAGTTGCCTCTGAATAAGCGTAAAGAACTTTGGCTCCGTGACGGATAACACCAGCATGCTCTTGGTCAACACCAGGTAAGTAACCAGGCATATCCTCAAGTGTAACAATCGGAATTTCAAAAGCGTTACAGTAACGAATGAAACGAGCTGCTTTATCAGAGCTATCGCAATCTAACACACCAGCTAAAACAAGTGGTTGGTTAGCGACAAAACCAATTGTTTGTCCGTTTAGACGACCAAATCCAATAACGATATTAGCCGCAAAATAGGTCATAATTTCAAAGAAGTCAGAATCATCCACAATAGCGCGAATAACCTCTCTTACGTCGTAAGGCATTCTTGGGTCTGCAGGAATGATATCTTCGATTTTACCTTTGAATTTAGGCTCTTTTGGAGGGAATACCTTAGCTTTTTGAGTGTTATTCCAAGGGATGAAGGTGATTAATTTCTTAATCTGATCAAAACACTCTTGTTCGCTTAAAGCAAAGAAGTGTGCGCAACCAGTGATCTCTGCATGAACGCGAGCTCCACCAAGTTCTTCCATTGAGATCTTCTCTCCTAATACTGTTTCAATTACACTTGGGCCAGTGATAAACATTTTTGAAATGTTATCAACCATGAACACAAAGTCTGTAAGTGCTGGAGAATAAACAGCACCACCAGCACAAGGGCCAAGAATAACTGAAATTTGAGGGATTACACCCGAAGCTATTGTGTTGCGATAGAAAATCTCACCGTAACCAGCCAAAGAGTTAACACCTTCTTGAATACGTGCACCACCTGAATCGTTAATACCGATAACTGGAACGCGCATCTTAAGCGCGTGATCCATAATTTTAGTGATTTTACGAGCGTGCTTCAAACCAAGTGATCCACCTGCAACTGTAAAGTCTTGTGCATAGATACAAACTGGTGCGCCATAAATGGTACCTGTACCAATAATAACACCGTCGCCATGCAACTCTTTGTTAGCCATACCGAAGTCGCGAGCTTCATGCTCAACGAAAAGGTCATACTCAGTGAACGAGTTGGGGTCTAGAAGCGCTAAAATACGTTCGCGAGCGGGCATCTTACCCATCGCAACCTGCTTTTCGATAGCTTTTTCGCCACCACCTTGTTGCACTATTTCTTTTCTTCTGCGAAGATCAAGGATGTGCTTTTTTAATGACATAAGTTAATAATTTAAATTAACACACTTATTATTCAAGCGTTAAAAACGCCTGTTAATCTTTATCTGGTTGTGAACTAGATAGTTAAAAATAAACGCTAATTCCTTTAATTGAGGCGCTAAGTTATATAAAATATCTTTTTAAACCCGAAGGCACCTAATTTATTTTGGTGCTCTATTATATAGGTAGATTCCTACTCCTGCAAAGACAATGTTGGGAAGCCAAACTGCAAAAAGTGGATTCGTGTTGCCACTAATTGCAAATGTCTTTGAAACTGTCATAAATAGTATATATATAAAGCTTAAGCCTATTCCAATTCCGATATGCAATCCCATGCCTCCTCTAACTTTTCGTGATGCTAGGGAAACGCCTATAAGAGTTAGTATGAATGCTGAAAATGGCGCAGCATTACGACTGTAATTCTCTATAACAAACTCTTCGATATTTCCTATTCCACGACTCCGTTGCTCGTTAATGTATCTGTTGAGTTCGATATTATTCATCGTTTCATGAAATTTACGTTCAACCTTGAAGTCGCTTGGCCTCATATTAAGGGTGGTGTCGAGTTTTACACCCGTTTTAATCTCGGAGTCACGTCCTTCTTTAAAATTTCTAATGGTGTAGTTGTTTGCTACCCATTTATTCTTAATTGTATCGTATGTTATCGATTTGGCTGTGAGTTTGGAAACTAAGAGGTTTGCATTAAACTTTTCTAGAGTAAAATTTGTGGCAGTTTTGGTTGTTTGATTGAATTTTCCGCCAAGATAGGCAAATACTCCTGGTGCAATTTGCATGTGAACATTGCCTTTTGTCTCCTCTTTGCGCGTTTTTACATAGCCGTTTTCAAAATTTAGCCGAACCTTATTGGCTGGTGGAATGATAAATCCGCCAAGAATATAGGAGATGATTGCGATTATTAGTGCACCAATAAAATAGGGATACATTAAACGTTTAAAACTCACGCCACTTGAGAGTATAGCAATAATCTCGGTGTCGTAGGCCATTTTGGATGTGAAAAATATAACGGCGATAAAGACAAAGAGTGGGGTGAAGAGATTTGCAAAATAGGGGATGAAATTTAAATAGTACTCAAAAATTATCGCTTTTAACGGGGCCCCTTTTTCGGCAAAGTCATCAATCTTCTCTACAAGATCAAAAACAACTGCTATACTTATAATAAGAAGGATGGCGAAGAAAAATGTTCCTAGAAATTTTCGAACGATGTATAAATCGAGTTTTTTCACGTCAAAAGATTTTTTATAAACGAGTCGTTACCTTTTTTACCATCATCTCTTTCCATGTTTGGAAGTCACCTGCAATGATGTGTTTTCTAGCCTCCTTTACTAACCAAAGATAGAATCCAAGATTATGAATGCTACCAATTTGTGCAGCTAACATCTCTTTAGAGATATAAAGATGGCGGACATAGGCTTTGGAGTATTGATGATCAACAAATGTTGTTCCATTAGGGTCGAGGGGGGAAAAATCCTCTTTCCATCGCTCGTTTTTCATATTTAGAATCCCTTCACTCGTAAATAACATGCCATTTCGGCCATTACGCGTAGGCATAACACAATCAAACATATCAACACCCATTCCTATAGACTCCAAAATATTGGCTGGAGTTCCAACACCCATCAGGTATCGAGGTCTATCTTTAGGCAATATTTGGGTTACGATGTCTGTCATCTCATACATCTTCTCGGTTGGTTCGCCTACCGATAATCCACCAATGGCATAACCCTCCCTATCTTTACTAGCGATATATTCTGCGCTTATTTTTCTTAATTCGGGATACACTCCACCTTGTACAATTGGAAAGAAGGTTTGACTGTGACCGTAAATTGGCTCAGTCTTATCAAAATGAGCCAACCCTCTATCTAACCATCTGTGAGTTAACTCCATGGAGTTTTTTGCATATTTGAAATCTGCAGTGCCTGGTGTGCATTCGTCAAATGCCATTATAATATCTGCACCTATGATTCTTTGCGTGTCCACCACATTTTCAGCAGTAAACATATATTTTGTTCCATCAATATGCGAGCGAAACACGGCTCCCTCTTCATTCAACTTCCGATTTGCTGAGAGTGAGAATACCTGATAGCCTCCACTGTCTGTAAGAATTGGTCGATCCCAACTGTTGAATTTGTGAAGGCCACCAGCTTTTTTAATTATATCGAGTCCTGGACGTAAAAATAGATGATAAGTGTTGCCAAGTATTATTTGCGCCTCAATTTCATTGCGCAACTCGTCGAAATGAACGCCTTTTACCGAGCCAACGGTGCCTACAGGCATAAATATTGGAGTTTCAATTACTCCATGATCTGTTTGAATAACGCCTGCTCTAGCGCGGCTGTGTGCATCGCTATTGATGAGTTTAAAATCCATCTATTACTCTTTTCTGCTTTTAAAATAGGTTGCAAAGATATAAAAACATACCGTCAATAGAAGATTTTTTATTTCAGTAGAGCCATGTGCGTTTAGATATTTTTAAATACACCTTTTGTCATATTTAATAAAATCACCTCTCCCTTACGTACATTTAAAAAAAAAGTGCCATTTTTGACCTAAAAATTATATGTTGGAAAACTTTATCATACTTCCCGAAACGCTTGTAGAGTTTATTGTGTCTGGTGTAATTGCATTTGCATTTATTATTCAACTCTTTTATTTGCTCTTTTTTTATCGACGTACAGGAGCTAAAAAATCATCACCAATATCTTCTGATTTACCACCCCTTTCTGTTGTTATCTGCGCTCGCAATGAAGAGCAAAATTTGAAGGAGTTTCTACCCTTAGTGCTTGATCAGGATTATCCAAATTTTGAGGTTATCGTTGTTAATGATTGTTCACAAGACGATACCGATATTGTATTGGCCTATTTTAAGCAGAGGTATTCTAACTTTTACTACACGACAATTCCTTACGATAAGATATTTACGCATGGAAAAAAACTTCCACTAACTGTAGGGATCAAAGCGGCTAAGAATGAGCATTTGGTTTTCACTGATGCCGATTGCAAGCCGTCGAGTAATCAGTGGTTAAGGGCTTTAGCTTCTGGATTTTCAGAAGGTAAAGAGATTGTTGTAGCTCATGGCGCCTACGAGCGTCGTAAGGGTTTTTTAAATAGGCTAATTCGTTACGATTCATTTTTTATTGCGACACAATATATTGGATTTGCATTGGCTAGACTTCCTTATATGGGGGTAGGTCGAAATATGGCTTATACCAAAACATTGTATAACAAGGTTGGTGGTTTTAGATCACATAGTCGTGTTTTGTCAGGAGATGATGATCTCTTTATAGCCGAAGCCGCTACTAAAAATAATTTTGCTGTGGTAAAAAATAGTGAAGCGCGCACATACTCTCCTGCTGTTGAGAATTGGTCGCATTTTATGTTACAAAAATCACGTCATTTAACCACTGCTCCATATTATAAATTCCGGGTGAAATTTTTATTAGGTCTTGAACTTTTTTCACGAGAATTGTTTTATCTAGGAGTTTTATCTTCAATTTTTTTACATAACTTAGCACTATTGGTGTTAGGCGTTGTATTAATTAGAACTACGACTAAATTAATTGTTTTTGGTAGAGCATCGCGTAAATTAGGTGAGGGTAGAGTGTTTTGGTCTTCTCTTTATTTGGATATCATACTGCCTTACATGTACCTTGTTTTTATGATTGATAATCGTTTAAGAAAAAGAAAAAGTTCATGGAAATAAACCAGAACCTATCCGAAAAGGCACAGCATGATTTATATTTGGTTGATCTTGCAAAAGAGGGCGATCAAAAGGCTTATGCGGAGTTGTTAAAGCGGTATAAGGATGCGATTTATTACATGCTACTTAAAATGATTAATAATAAAACGGATGCAGAGGATTTGACTATGGAGTCATTCTCTAAAGCGTTTAAAAACTTGCATCAATATTCTCCCAACTATGCGTTTAGTACTTGGCTTTTCAAGATTGCATCTAACCATTGCATCGATTTCTTGAGAAAGAAGCGCTCCAATATTATTTCTTTATCAGGTAATTTTGGAAAGGACGATAAAGATGTTCCTTCTCCTCAGATTTATGTTAAAGATGAGGAGCCTGATCCAGAGGAGAATTTGATCAAAATACAAAAAAATGTTTTAATGCGGAATGTGGTTAAAAACCTCAGTCCTCGCTATAGAAAACTCATAGAGATGCGTTACTTTAACGAGTTATCTTATGAGGAGATTGCCGAAGAGCTTAGCCTACCTCTAGGCACCGTAAAAGCTCAGCTGTTTCGAGCGCGCGAACTATTATCTGGTACCCTCAAAAGCAGCGATTTTCATAATGATTAACATCTAATATTAATGATTGATATAATTACAAAGTATTTCCCCGATTTGACTTCGCGTCAAGTTGAGCGTTTTGCACGATTAAAAGATCTGTATGGTGAGTGGAATGAGAAAATTAATGTTATTTCTCGTAAGGACATTGATTCTCTTTATGAAAGACATGTGTTGCACTCATTAGGTATAGCTAAATATACTCAGTTTGCAAACGGCACCTCTGTTTTGGATGTCGGTACAGGGGGAGGATTTCCTGGAATTCCTTTAGCGATTCTTTATCCTGAATGTAACTTTACATTAGTTGATTCAATTGGTAAAAAGATATCTGTAGTAAACGGTGTTGCAGAGTCGCTTGGTCTTACGAATGTTGTTGGTAAGCATACACGTGTTCAAGATCTTACTGATAAATATGATTTCGTTGTAAGTCGTGCTGTAACAGCATTTCCGGATTTTGTAAAGATGGTTCAGGCAAGAATCTCAACAGATCAGAAAAATTCTATTTCAAATGGAATTTTATATCTTAAAGGAGGTGATTTTGCCGAGGAGATTGCTCCTTATGCAAAACGTGTTATAGTTACTGATTTGACAAGTTATTTTGAAGAGTCTTTTTTTGAAACAAAGAAAATAATTCACTGGTTTGCGATTTAGATTTGATTGCTTTTTTGATATGGAGAGATATTTTTTAAAATAATATCTAAAAATTTAAAGATACTCTTTCACCTACAAAAAATAATATCTACCTTTGCAATCCAAAAAAGAAGTAACGGTATATCATTAGATAAATAGAATTAAGATGAAAAGGACATTTCAACCATCGAACAGAAAAAGAAGAAATAAGCATGGTTTTCGTGCAAGAATGGCAACTGCTAATGGTCGCAAAGTACTTGCTGCACGTCGTGCAAAGGGTCGTGCTAAATTAACTGTTTCTGACGAACCAAAACACAAAGCATAACAATAGGTTTATTGTGAAAGAGAAAGAGCCTTTAGGGGTTCTTTTTTTTTGCCCATTACGAAGCTTCTTTAGTATAGTTTCTAAAATTTACTAAATTTGATCTTTTTAATTTTTTAAGCATGACTCTTCCCGATTTTTTTAAAAGTAAAGTTTTTTATAGAAATTTACTTTTATCTATTGCTGCTATCGTTGTTTTGATACTCCTTACGGTTTTAGCAATTAATCTATTTACGCGACATGGAAGCGAAAAGCCACTGCCTAATTTAATAGGACTTAATATTGTTGAAGCACAGGTTTTGCTTGAGGAGTTAGATTATCGATACGAAGTAACGGATTCTGTTTATATGCTAAAAATGGCTCCAGGCCGTATATATGATCAAAATCCAGCAGCTGGAAGTTTAGTTAAAGAGAATAGAAAGATCCGTCTTAGTATATACTCTACGACTCCCGTTTTAGCAGCTGTTCCAGACGTTATTGATCAATCAATAAGAAATGCTGAGGGTGAACTTCTTGAAAGTGGCTTTGTTCTTGAACGAATAACTTATGTGCCATCTGATTTTACAAATTTAGTATTACAGCAAAAATATAAAGGGTCATCAATATCTTCTGGGGCAAAACTTCCAAAAGGAAGCGCAATTGAGTTGGTTGTTGGAAGAAGTGGGGCAGGTGATGTTACCAAAGTGCCCGATTTATCGGGATTAAGTTTGAGTGAGGCAAAGGCTTATGCACAATCTGTACAGATTAATATTGGCAATATCTTAGATGATGGAACTGTTAAATCGGATGCCGACTCATTAAAAGCTGTTGTATTTAAACAATCACCTCGTGCTTCTGAACAAGCGACTGTTCGTTTAGGTGCATCTGTGGATATCTGGATTACAACAGATTATACGAAAATTGAACTACAAGAGTAATGGCAGAAGAGGAATTGGAGAACGACGGATTGTTGTCTGTTGAAGAGTGTGACGATGATTTAGAGGAGCAAATTGATTCTGCTGATGAGGGTGAGAGATACGAACATCTTCGTGTTGTAGTTGATGCTGGTCAGAATTTATTGCGAATAGATAAGTTTCTTACGAATCGGATTGAAAATGCTACGCGTAATAAGATTCAGGAAGCTGCCGATAACGGCCATATTATGGTTAATGGTGTAGCAGTAAAATCGAGCTATCGTGTTAAACCCAAAGATGTTATTACGCTCGAGTTAGCGCATCCTCCTCGTGAAATTGAAATTATTCCACAGGATATTCCACTTAATATTGTATATGAGGATGATGAACTCCTTGTAATAAATAAGGATCCAGGTATGGTTGTTCATCCTGGATATGGTAATTACTCAGGAACTCTTGTCAATGCTCTCGCATGGCATCTAAAAGATAATATCCTTTTCCAAAAAGGCGATCCACGCCCTGGTTTAGTCCATCGTATTGATAAAGACACATCGGGGTTACTTGTGGTTGCTAAAACGGAGTTTGCGAAGGTGAAATTAGCAAAGCAATTTTTTGATAAAAGTTCAAGTCGCACCTATCAGGCGCTTGTGTGGGGTAATCTTGCTGAGGATAGTGGTACTGTAGTTGGAAACATTGGACGCAGTCTTAAAGATCGTAAACAGATGACTGTTTTCCCAGATGGAGACTATGGAAAGCATGCGGTTACTCACTATCGGGTTTTAGAGCGTTTGGGGTATGTGAATCTTATTGAGTGTAAACTCGAAACAGGCCGTACGCATCAGATACGAGCGCACATGAAATTCTTAGGGCATACTCTTTTTAACGATGAGCGATATGGTGGCAATGATGTGCTTAAAGGAACCACATTTGCTAAGTATAAGCAGTTTGTGTTGAATTGCTTTAAGGTATGTCCACGTCAGGCTTTACATGCTAAAACATTAGGTTTTATACATCCAACGACCAAGGAATTCCTTAGTTTTGATACCGATTTGCCTAATGATATGGTTCAGGTGATCGACAGATGGAGGGGGTATATCTCTAATCGCGATATTGAATAATTTTATAAATATGAAGAAGATTATTGGTGTAATTTATGGAGGCGACTCTTCGGAAGTTGTTGTTTCTCACAAGAGCGCTTTGGGCGTTCAGTCTTTTATTGATTCTACTCGTTATAGAATAGTCCCAATTTTAATTACTAACAACAATTGGGCTGCACAGATTGATGGAGTGGAGTATCCAATAGACAAAAACGATTTTTCTTTTACTGTTAAAGGTGAACGTGTTGTTGTTGATTTTGCATATATTACCATTCATGGTACACCAGGTGAAGATGGAAAATTACAGGGTTACTTCGATTTAATTGGTATTAAACATTCGACTTGTGGTGTGTTACCAGCAGCCATCACATTTAATAAGTTTGTGTGTAATAACTATTTGAGAGGGTTTGGTGTTCAAGTAGCTGATTCGGTATTGTTACGAATCGGTAATAGTTTTTCGGCTGAAGAGATTATTGCAAAAGTAGGATTGCCATGTTTTGTGAAACCCAATGCTGGCGGATCGAGTTTTGGTGTTTCAAAAGTTAAGAGTATTGATGCGTTTAACGTTGCTGTTGAGAAAGCTTTTAAAGAGAGTGACGAAGTAGTTGTTGAGCAATTTATTAAGGGTACCGAATTAACTTGTGGGTTGTATAAAATTAAGGGCAAAGAGGTTGTTTTTCCAATTACGGAAGTAATTAGCAAAAATGAATTCTTTGATTACGAAGCAAAATACACGGCTTCTATGGCCGAGGAGATAACACCCGCTCGAATTTCAGACAGTGCTACTCAAAGAATTCAAAAAATAGCAAGTTTAGTTTATGATATTTTGGGTTGTAAAGGTATTATTCGAATCGATTTCTTTCTTTCCGAGGATAAAATCTATTTGTTGGAGGTTAACACAACACCTGGTATGACTACAACAAGTTTTATACCTCAACAAATTAAAGCGGCCGGAATTGATATAAAAGAGGTATTTACTGATATTATTGAGTCTAATTTATAAGATTAATATTGTTAATAGAAAAGCCCGTGACATAATCTGTCTCGGGCTTTTTTATTGAGTTTTATTTTTTTATACTACAGATCTCGCGATTTTACGTAGTTGTTTGCTTGCAATGTTAGTGATTTTTCTTGATCGTTTTCAACAATAGAAACTTTCATAAGCGCACTTAATTCTAGCTTCGAGAGTGTTACTAAAGGAATAGTAATAGTGTTTGCGGTTTCTTGGCATTTGTCACTTTTGTCACAGTTTTCAGTTATAATCATTAACTCTTCAAGGTCTAATGCTGCAAGGTTTTCGATAGGTATAGCAATCGTGCTTAGTTGAGCATTATTAGATAGTTCATCTGCAAGATTCATTAGAGATTCGAAATCTAGCTCTGTAAGTTGTTCGGTGGATAGAGCCTGTTTTTCTTCGATAGAGAGTGTCGCCAGTGTTGCTTTAGTTAGTACAACAGATTGACCATAGATCGCAGTTGTGCCTGTAATCAGAAATGATAAAATTAGTAGGTGTTTGGAAATTGATTTCATAAAAATTAAGTTAGATTAATTCAACTACACTTCTATTTAATAGTAATGCTATTTTGTTTAATTAAAATAGCTTATTTTTATTAAAAAGAATCAACATTGCAAATATTGCACTTTTTTGTCAAATAAAAACAGCCGTTCGTCAAAATTTTGACGAACGGCTGTTAAATAAATATAAAATAGAGATTAATCTATCTTTTATTCTTAAAGATCAATGTTTACACCAGCAAGGTAGGTTGCTCCAATTAAATCGGTGATCGCATATTGTCTAGATGCTTTGGTTGCAAAGTTTTTAGCAGATATAAATACGCCGATTTCTGGTTTGAAATAGTAGCTAATTGTTGCATTTAACAATAAATTGGCTTTTACCGATTCAACAACTTGCTCTGCACCAGTAGTCATTTTAAGTGTTTGAGCACCATAGTAGTAACCATTCATGTTAAATTTCCACTTTGTTTTAAGTGTGTAGTTCAGGTTAAAGCCACCATAATATGATGGGGTAGCCTCGTGCTTAAAGTTAATGGTTGTGTCATTTCTTATGTAACCTGCCGCATCATTAACATAGTAATCTTTTATTTCCGTTTTTTGTACCGTTACAAAAAGATTATAGTCGAAGTTCTTAAATGGTTGACCGGAGAGAGAAACGGTTGATCCTACCATTACTGGATTTACTTCGGTGTCTATTAATGAAATACCTTTAGTTATAGTAAGTTGTCCAATTGCTGGTGGGGCAACAACTCCGCTTTCATCATAACCGCGATTAACTTGAGAAAAAACATCGATATTATTCGTTTCTTGATAATATAGTTCAGCATCAATTGAAATTGCATTATTGAATTTATATCGTGCTCCTATTTCGATTTCATCAGTGTTCATTAATTCATAATTTGGTTTTACTGAGTTTTCATTTTGATCTTTGTGAATGCTTTCAGTTCCAGTATAGGTTATTTCGTAAAATGTTTGTGTTGTTGACTGTGTAATACCTGGCATAGCGGGTGTATAACCAGGGTAAATGACAGTGAAGTCTGTGAATAGGTTAATCATGAAAGGTGATCGAAAAGCTCTTCCCGCCGATGCTCTCAATAATAAGTCTTCTGTCGCCTTAAATGTATATATCGCTTGCGGCGATAGTGTAGTTGTGTTTGGATATTCAAATTTGTCGGCTCTCAATGCAAGAATAAATCGAGATTTATTTAATTTGAACTCCCCTCTTAGGTAAGCACTTAACATCGAATTTCTTCGCTCCCCTTCTTTAGGGACTGATACCATGTTGACATAGTCCCAATCCGTACTGCCTAGAAGGCGACTAGAGTAGCCAGCAGTTCTGTACGATATTCCTGGTTTTAAGTTAAAGGATTTTGATATTTGCCAATTATAGATTGCGTCTGTATTCCATACATTATATGTGTTTGTAAGAATGTCACCAGACCCAAGCGTTTCAAGCTTTCCAAAATTATTATCAATCTCAACAGTGAGATTTTTATACGATATGTTCAGTTGTGAAAATGCATTGTCATCTGGTTCGCAACTTAATGCAAAGTAATTGTTTGGTGTAAATGCCTTCAATACTGTTGCTTTGTTGTATCCACCTAATAAGTCTATGTTAAGATCATTCTTTTCATACTTCAAATGTGCGCTAATTCCATATTTCTCAATAGAGTTTTTCGGGTTTGGATATCGTTCGTCTGTGTTGTAATCCCATCCATTTTTTTGAGCGGCCATGTAATTCGCATCAATAATTGGCCCACCAACGACGTTTCTATATCCAGGGATCACTTGACCTGTAACTGGGTGAATTCCTGTTTCATATACTTTGTCAACAAAACCTACTCTACCAAGTGATTGATAGTTGCCATTTTCGTCGAATATTTGAGAACCTAGTAAATAATAATCTTCATGGTATCTGTCACGCGTTTCATATTGACCTGAAAC
The DNA here is from genome assembly GCA_018055415.1 of Breznakibacter sp. Taxonomy (GTDB): domain Bacteria; phylum Bacteroidota; class Bacteroidia; order Bacteroidales; family Marinilabiliaceae; genus JAGPHP01. The sequence goes on from JAGPHP010000004.1 coordinate 42,615, forward strand.
CCTCACTGAAAAGGGAGTTGTTGTATTGTACGCAACTGACGCACCTGCAATAACAGTGTTTTGGTTGCCCGCTTGAGAGTAGGTGCCAATTTGAAGTCCTGATTTTCTGTCTGGAGATTTTGTGAAGATATTGATAACCCCAGTCACTGCATTTGGACCATAAAGAGCTGCTGCTGGACCTCGAATAATTTCAATTCGATCAATATCGTCAATTGTCACTTGTTGTAACTCCCATGAGATATTTCCCTGATATTCGTTGAACACGATTCGGTTGTTGATCATAATCAAAGTACTCATATTTGATGTCCAGTTTATCATTCCATTTGGGTCCACGGCATCAAATCCTCTCACGTGAACATCGTAAACACCTGGTGTTTGTTCTCTAACAATTACGCCTGGGCAAAGTCGAAGAGCTTCTGGAATGGAGGTTACACCAGCTTTACGGATCTGATCGCCTGTTAAAACGGCCGCGCCTAGTGGAGCATCAATTAACGACTCTTCCGATCGGGATGCCGATACAATAGCTTGCTGGAGTAGTTCATCTGTTGAAACGCCCATTTTATCTGCTAATGTCATTAAGTCTTCCAGACTTAAGTCGGTTAGTTGATTGTAGGTGAGTTTTAAAATCTGAGATTTTTTCATTGTAGAAACGTCTAGGGTCTCTTGAGCTTTAAGGGAAGATGA
>JAGPHP010000202.1 GCA_018055415.1 Breznakibacter sp.
AATAACTCTCATTCAAGGACTTTCAGAGCTTCTAAAAGATAATAGCTTAGTGGGGACTAACAAGGAACTTGCCCAATTGGTGGGGTATATCCACTCAACATCTAATCATACTCATAAATTGCTCGATAATGTGCTTAATTGGTCGTTTCTTCAAAATGGAAACGTTAGTTTTAAGCCTCAAAATGTGAGTGTTAAGGGGATCGTCAACCACGAATTGGAGCAGTTAGCATTTGCGATTCAGCACAAGGAGCTTAAACTAAGCTGTAGTGTAGCCGACGAAATCATATTTGCCGATAGCCATCTATTAGGCATGGTTATTAGAAATTTGCTCACAAACGCCATCAAATATAGTTATAGAGGTGGGGCAATTACATTATCGTTATACATCTATCTCGATTTTTACGAATTTACAATTACTGACTCTGGAAAAGGTATCAGTGATGAAGTTAAACGATGTCTCTTTAAAGGTGAACTCGTTGAGAGTGAATTGGGAACAGAGTCCGAGCAAGGTACCGGATTGGGACTCATCTTATGCAAAGAGTTTGTGGAGCAACATCACGGTAAGCTTTGGTTTACTAGCGAAGAGGGTAGGGGATCCCAATTTAAATTCATTATTCCAAGTGAGGGGTTTGTTATTTAAGCTCTGTATTAAATAGCTAAAGTGTTTGATGTTAGTGTTTTGTGAGATAATAGTTTCGCTAAGCGGCAAGTTTTTTAACATTACAAAGCATGAAAGTATCTGCTAGTTAAACCGCCTTCGTCAAAATGTGTAAAGAAAAATCACTCCATTACCGTAAGAGTTAGTGCTGTTTGAGCGCAGCGAGTTTTACTGACTTTAGGTAATGGAGTGATTTTTTAACATTTTGGCGACAGCGGCGGCTCTTTTTGTTTACTTTTTGCAGCTGAAGGCAAAAAGTAAAAGCCGTGCGGCTTGAGCACAAAACATACAATAAACGATTTTTTAGTTTTTTAGCAGACCCTAATTAAATAGTAATTTATACCCTATTTATGGTATAAATATACCTCATTTGTGGTATATACTTAAAACACAAAAGAACCGATCTTTGTTACGTAAATAGAAGATTAACTGATATTTCAATTTAGTAGTTCAGGTTTTAAGTCGAAGCATTTATGGAGACTATATATTTAATTATACCAGGTTTAGGTAATTCTGATGAGAACCACTGGCAGAGTTTGTGGGAGAAAAAGTATAACAATTTTAAACGCATCCAGCAGGTCGAATGGTTTTCGCCTGTTCGTACAGATTGGGTTAAAACAATTGATTTAGCCATTTCAGAAGTCAAGAATAAACGAATAATTTTAGTAGCCCATAGTTTGGGATGCTTGGCCGTTGCACATTGGGCTCAACAAACGCAACAATCATCTATTGCGGGTGCACTTTTGGTTGCTCCACCTGATGTAGAGGTTATTAAGCAGATAAAAAATGTGCACGGTTTTAATGATGTCCCTCAAAAGGAATTCCCGTTTAAAACAACTCTTGTGGCAAGTTCAAACGATGAATATGCCAATATTCATGTCTCTGAACATTACGCACAACTTTGGGGCAGTAACTTTGTTAATGTTGGCAATAAAGGGCATATAAACAGCAAATCGGGCTTTGGTGAGTGGGACGAAGGATTTGAAATATTGTCGTCGTTGGAATAATAAGCAATTGTATCCATTAAGTAGGTTTTGCTGAAAAACCTCCAAAGTGTTTAATATTTGTGTTTTGTGAGATAAAATATTCATTAAACTGCAAGGTTTTTTGCATTGTAAAACATGAAAGTATCTGCTAGTTCAACCGCCTTCGTCAAAATGCGTTAAGAAAAATCAGTCCATTGCCGTAAAAGTCTGTGCTGTTTGAGCGTAGCGAGTTTTACTGACTTTAGGCAATGGAGTGATTTTTTAGCATTTTGGCGTAAGCGGCGGCCTTTTTTGTTTACTTTTTGGGGCTGAAGCCAAAAAGTAAAAGCCTGTGCGGCTCGAGCACAAAAGAATTACCAAAAGGGAAAACAGCTTTGCCGCAGATCTTAAGTGATGTAAGAAATTATTCTTTGCGTGCCATCTTTTGGACAGCCACTTTAGGGTGAGGTCAAATGTGAATTTTTTACTTTATACCTAATTTTACCCTTTTTAAAAAGTGAAATATTTCACTTTTTAAAAAGGTATCTTTTGTTTTAAAAATCACCCCAAAACACTCATTATCGCTACTTTTGAACTCTCAAATAATACAAATTATGGGAGTGAAGTAAACGAATTAACAAACTGTATGGAGCCAATAATTATATATGTTGCCGATAATCATTATCTCTCATTTTTGGGGTTAAGTTCGCTTTTCCACTCCTATTATGGCGCGCACGTGGTGGTAGAACAGGTGGTGAGTAAAGCAATTCTCGAATTTAAGATTTCACAGGCACGACCTAATTTCATAGTTGTTGATTACACAAATTTTGATGGCGGTGGTGTTTTTGATCTTTATGCTATTAAGAAAATGGCTCCCGAGACTGTCGTTTTGGTAATTTCGGATAATCAGGATAAAAAGAGTATTAAAGAAGTTGTCAACGCTGGCATATCTCATTATCTTTTAAAATCAGCCTCCCAAGATGAGTTTGTAAATGCTTTAAAAGCCATTCAAAAGGGGGGTAAATTTATTAGTGGCGATTTGTACGACATACTCTTGCAAAAGGAGAAAAGATCTTACGATATCTATGCCGAGAATCATAAATTAACCATTTCGGAGATTGAAGTGGTTAAACTTATTGCAAATGGTAAAACAACAAAAGAGATTGCCGATATTAAAAATTTGAGCTTCCACACCGTAAATACACATCGGAAAAATATTTTTCGAAAATTGGCTATAACTAATTCATCTGAATTGGTAAGATATGCTGTAAATATGGGGTTAATGAACGATTTAGATTACTATATCTAGCACCCCTACCACAAAAATGGTATAAAAATACTCCAAACGTGGTATTTTGTTAATGCATGGAGCCTACCATTTTTGTATCATCAAAACAAGTAAGAATTTTAATGAAAATGAGAGCCATTTTTAAGTTAATTGAGATCTGCAGAAAGATAACTTAGAATGCATAATAATATAGAAGAATAACTTAAAACGAATTTTAAAAGATGAAAAGAACAATATTTACTGCTGCCTTATTGGCTCTAGCTTTAACGCTATCGTTGCCTATTAACGCCAACCCAAAGAAAAAAGAGGTGCAAAAATTAGAGGGTAATATCTCCATATCGGGTGCTTTTGCGCTCTATCCGTTGGCTGTTAAATGGGCTGAAGAGTTCCGTAAACTTCATCCCGATGTGAAAATAGATATCTCTGCCGGAGGTGCAGGCAAAGGGATCACTGATGTGCTGAATAACATGGTGGATATTGCCATGGTGTCGAGAGATTTAGCTCCAACAGAGTTAGAAAAAGGTGCAATACCCTATTATGTAACAAAAGATGCTGTTGTAGGGGTTGTAAATGCCAAAAATCCTGCCATTAAAGAGATTTTAAAGTCGGGTATTAAAAAAGAGGGTTTTAACTCTATATACATCACAGGCGAAGTTAAATCTTGGGATAATCTTTTCCCAAATGGACCTAAAGGGCCAATCCATGTTTATACACGTTCCGACGCCTCAGGTGCTGCGGAGAGTTGGGCAAAATTCTTTGGCAAAAAACAAGAGGATCTTCTTGGAACTGCTATTTTTGGTGATCCAGGCTTGGCTACAGCTGTAAAGCGCGATCCACTTGGGTTTGGCTTTAATAACATTGGTTACGTGTATGATTTAAAAACAAAAAAGCAAATCGAAGGTGTTCGTGTGTTGCCTATTGATGTGAACGGCAACGGAACGATTGATAAAGAGGAGGATTTTTATGGATCAATAGAGAAGCTTGTCGAGGCTATTGCCGATGGCAGATATCCTTCACCTCCAGCGCGTGAACTTTTTTTTGTAACGAAGGGAAAAGTCTCTAATCCAATCTCTAAAGAGTTCTTAAAGTGGGTTTTAACAGATGGACAAAAGTACGTGCTCGAATCGGGTTTTGTAAATCTTAGTAAAGATCGCATTAAAGAACAGATTCAAAAAATTCAATAAAATCTGTTTAAGGCGATAAAATGACTCTTTATTTTTTGTAATTTTG
>JAGPHP010000005.1 GCA_018055415.1 Breznakibacter sp.
GTTATAAACGACGACAGATTAATAATTTACAAAGAGGATCAAGGGTATCGATTTGCAAACACACCGATGCCTCACTACAATGACCATTCAAAACAAGCACCTCTCAATGCCATATTTCTACTTTCACAATCCAAAGAGAACTATTGCAACAAAATTACTGGCGCCCAAGCATTGAGTAAAGTAATGGCAAACTTCATACAGCAACTATTTGACAAAGAGCTTGTTGAAAAACACTTAGAAAAAACAATGGATCTTGTTATGCAAGTTCCTATTTACGAACTTGGATTTAAACCAGATGACGACATTGTTGCTTTAATAAGATCTCTAAAACTCTAATCATGTCTGAGAGATCTATGCTAAAAGTCACCTCAGAGCTGCTTAAAGATGACAATATCTTAAAGATAAAAGCAACGGGTAGTAGTATGCTGCCACTGTTTAAAGAAAATGATCAGTTTATTATTCAAAAATGTGCCCACTCAAAAATCTCAATAGGCGACATCGTCATTTTTGAGAGAGAGAATATACTCACAGCTCATCGTATCACACAAATCACAAAAGAGCATATAATAACTTGGGGCGATTTCAACCTAATGCCAGATGCGCCAATTATAACGGACCAAATAGTGGCAAAGGCAATTTCTGTTGAACGAAACGGAAAGGTTTTAAGACTAACAAAGATAAAATATCGTACTTGGAGCTTTTTGATGACACACAACGCACAGTTCAACCACAAACTCATTAATCTAATTATTCGATTCTATTTTAAATGCTCACGGTTGATTCAAAGAAAATAGCTATTTCGCATTGCATTCCACAATTTTTATTGCATATTTGATAAAACCTTTTTAGGCAAGCATGCAACAATTAAACATCAAACAACGCTGGCACGAAATCAAACGCGCGCTTCTCTTAGTTATTGAGAGCTCACCTCGCTGGACACTATACAATGCCATTTTGATTACCATCAAAGGGGTAATGCCGCTCATTTTTATCTATCTCATAAAGCTCTTTGTTGACACTTCTGCTTTACTTATATCCAACAAAAACAGAAGTGAAGATCTAAAACCACTGATCATCTATCTTTGCTTAGCGGGTATCGTATTTATGATCAATTCGTTAGCGGGATCTCTTGGAAAATACATTAAAGAACGACACTCTTTTTACGTTCAGGATAATATCAAGAAAAAGATACACAACAAGACCATAAAGATGAATTTCTCAAACTTTGAGAATTTTCACTTCCAAGACATTCATCACAGAGCAATCAGCGAATCATCTTACAGACCAAGTCGCATTTTTAACGAATTAGTTTCCCTATTTCAAAGTGGAATCACACTTCTTTTGGTGGCCATTATTTTAGTCACTCTCCATTGGAGTATCTCGTTAATTGTAGCACTTCTGTCTGTTCCAATCATTGTCATTCGACTCAAGAGTTCGAGACGCATGTATCTTTTAAGAAGAAACCAAACGGCCGATGAACGTAAAGTAGGATACTACGACACGCTTCTAACCGACAAAACATTTGCTAAAGAGGTGCGACTTTTTAATTTATCCAACCTCTTTGAAGATCGCTACAGACAAACCACGAACAACCTGAGAGAGAAACAATTAAACACCATCTGGATATCGGCTAAAAGCGAGACCATTATTCAGCTGATCTCAGCAGTAGCTCTTTTTGGAATTTATGGACTTATTCTCTTTTTTACTTACGAAGGTCGTATTACTCAAGGAGGAATGGTTCTCTATTTTTTAGTTTTACAAAGAGGTTATAGCGTATTACAAGATTTTTTATCAAAAATTGCCAATCTTTATGACGACACACTCTATTTAAAAGATCTGTTTGAGTTTTTTGATTACGAAGTGATTATTGAACAAGATAAAAGAGAACTTGAGTTTCCCTCTCCAATTAAAGAAGGAATTACATTTAAAAATGTTAGTTTTAAATACCCACACAGCTCTCGAAACGTCTTTAAAAACTTCAATTTAACCATAAAATCAGGTGAGACATTGGCAATTGTTGGAGCTAACGGAGCAGGGAAAACAACCTTAATAAAGTTATTATGTGGCCTTTATACTCCCACGAGTGGCAAAATATTAATAGATAATACAAACATCAGTGAGATAAAAAAAGAGAGTATTTCAAAAAATGTGAGTGCCATATTTCAAGATTTCACCCTTTATAATGTCTCAGCCAGAGAGAATATTTGGTTTGGGGATGTGACGAAAAACGGTGATATTAAAGAGATTAGAGAGTCGGCAAAAGTGGCTGGTGTAGATACACTTTTAACAAATCTACCGAAAGGGTACGAGAACAAACTAGGATATCTATTTGAAGGAAGCGAGATGCTAAGTCAGGGCGAATGGCAGAGAATCGCATTGGCGCGCTCGATCTACCACAACTCCGAACTAATCATTTTAGATGAGCCAACGAGCTCGCTAGATGCTTATACAGAGGCAAATCTCATACACCACTTCAAAAGCATTACCACCAATAGAACTGCCATAGTTATTAGTCACCGACTAACTACCATTCAGATTGCCGATAGAATTTTAATGATAGGAGAAAATGGAAAGTGCGAACTTGGTACCCATGAAGAACTATTTGCACTAAAAGGAGAGTACTACTCCATGGTAAAAACACTTGAAAATCCACTAAATTAATAGTCGCGTTTCATTGCCTTATCGATATCGCGTTTGGCATCTTTCTCTTTAAGCGACTGACGTTTATCGTATGTCTTTTTGCCTCGTGCAAGGCCAATCTCTATTTTAGCCCACCCTTTTTGATTGATAAAAACACGTAAAGGCACAATGGTATAGCCTGTATCTTTAATTTTACGTTCCCATTTTGCCAGCTCCTTCTTTTTTAGTAAAAGTTTTCTGTCGCGTTGAGGCTGATGATTATTATAGGTTCCGTAGAAATATTCGGAAATATTTAACCCTTTAAGCCAAAGCTCATTACGAAGATAAAAACAAAAAGAATCGACCAAACTGGCTCGCCCTTGGCGTAGTGATTTAATCTCAGTTCCAGTTAACTGCATACCAGCAACAAGCTTATCCTCAATTTCATAATCGAAGGTTGCACGTTTATTACGGATTTGAATTCTATCTGCAGCTATCAACATAAATTAAACTCGACTAATAATGGTAAGTATATAGTAAAACAATGGCGGCAAAGTTAACAGCAAAAGCGACAAAAGCATTGTATAATGACTCTTTTTTTGCCCCATTTTTTGACACTCGATATTAGCTTTAACCGAAAATATAGGCAAAAGCATGATCGAGAAGGCATATATAGGTAACAAATAATAGTTCAACAATGCTATTCCACCAAACAAAGTAGGAAGAAGAGTGGTGAAACCAACTAAATGCAAGTAAGCATCTCCTTTATCTTCCTTTAAAAAAGCAGCTAATTGCGTATCTTTCAAATTAATAACGATATAAAACGTTACAAATATGGCTATAAAATAGAAAGCCCCCCCTTTTAATCCTTCAATAATAGAGAATGGAGAGTTTGACGCTCCTTTTACAATAAAGAGCACGATTGCAAGTACGCCCATCAACGGTAGTAAGTAATTACTCAAGAACACATCCTGATTAACTCCCTCACTTTCAGCCTCTTTCCACGCCAACGTTGGATTAATAAGTAATAGCACCAAACGTTTAATTAAATCTTTATATATCGATACAAACCCTTTCTCCTCCATAATACCTATTTTTGTGTAAAAATAGAAAAAAGTGCGGTTACAGAAAGCGTATTCCTCACTCTTATTATAATAAAGTAAGATGAACGAACTTAAAAATGGTGTTGATTTGATTGTAATATTGGGGCCAACGGCATCGGGTAAAACAAAGTTAGCCACCGAGTTAGCCTATATTTTAGATGGTGAAATCATTAGTGCCGACTCGCGACAAGTTTATAAAGGTATGGATTTAGGCACTGGTAAAGATTTACAAGAGTACACCCTGCGTGGTACAACCATACCTTATCACCTCATCGACATTCGAGAAGCTGGCGAGAAATATAATGTTTACGAGTTTCAAACCGACTTCTACAAGGCTTTTCAAGCAATCAAAGGGCGAGGCAAAATAGCTATTCTTTGCGGCGGAACAGGCATGTACATCGAGGCAGTTTTACGTCAATACAAACTCATCACCGTCCCATCAAACCCACCGCTACGCGAAAGCTTATCGAATAAAACGCTTCCTGAACTCACCGATATTTTAAAACAGTACAAAACGCTCCATAACACCACAGAAACAGATACAATCAAAAGAGCCATAAGAGCCATTGAAATAGCCGATTACTACAGCAAAAACGATGAAATCATAGTTGATCTACCTCCAATAAATCCTATTATCTTTGGAGTAAACATTGATAGAGATATCCGCCGCGAGAAAACAACCAAAAGACTCAAAGAGCGACTCGACAAAGGGATGATTGAAGAGGTTAAGCAACTTCTAAAACACGTTTCGGCAGATGATCTGATCTATTATGGACTCGAGTACAAATATCTCACCCAGCATGCAATAGGACAACTCTCCTATGATGAGATGTTTGAACAACTCAACATTGCCATTCATCAATTTGCAAAACGACAAATGACTTGGTTTAGAAAAATGGAACGCGAAGGAACCCAAATAAACTGGATTGACGCGCAACTAGCTATGGAAAAGAAAATTGAACTAATTGCTGCAAAAATTGGTTTACCTCTTCAGAGTAAAAATGAATAATTGTTTATGGATAAAAAATTAGAGCTCTTTAGCGCCAAGATAACCCACAAAAACGAAATACAAACTAACTTCTTTGCAATAGACATTGAATACGCGCTACCCTACAAAGCGGGACAAGTTGTGGCAATTACCAATTCAAAAGAGTTAGAGCCACGCCTCTACTCAATTGCGGGAAGCTTTGCCGATAATACCATTCGCATTGTTTTTGATGTGCATCAGGATGGCAAATTAACGCCCATGTTATCACACTTATCAGAAGGAGAAAATCTACAAATTTCAAAGCCCTTTGGCCGATTTATTGGAACCGACGAACCAGCTTGGTGGATTGCCACTGGCACTGGGATTGCACCATTTATCGCAATGAGTCAGCAACTTGCCTATCACAACAAACAACTCATTCATGGTGCGCGCACCATCGATGGCTTTTTATTCAAAGAGCTTTTTGAAAAGTGGTTAGGTGATAGATATATTAAATGCTGCACCACCGAAGTTGCAGAAAATGTATATTTTGGTCGCCTAACAAATTGGCTAAAAGAGCAAAAAGAGCTGCCACTCGATATTAAATACTACCTTTGCGGAAATCCTGAGATGGTGGTTGAGGTAAGAGATATTCTAGTATCTAAAGGTATATCTTTCAACAATATAATCTCTGAAATATATTTTTAAATATGAGTAAAGAAGCACTATTTGGCAAAACCCTTGAGGAGATTAACATCATTGTTAAATCGGTAAACCTCCCTTCATTTGCAGGAAAACAGATAACCGATTGGCTCTACCAAAAAAGGGTCACCTCTATAGAAGCGATGACCAATTTGCCAAAGAAGGGACGAGAAGCGTTGGCCGATAAGTATGAAGTAGGATTAATTGCCCCTGTAAAAGTAGACGAATCAGTTGATGGCACAAAAAAATATCTCTTTAACACCGGTAATAATCAATTTATAGAAGCAGCCTATATACCTGAAATCGATAGAAAAACGCTTTGCGTTTCGTCGCAATCGGGCTGTAAAATGGGGTGCCTCTTCTGTATGACCGGAAAACAAGGATTTCAATCAAACTTAACAGCCAATGAGATTCTAAATCAAATGGTTAGCATCCCTGAAGGCGAACTTGTTTCAAACCTTGTTTACATGGGCATGGGTGAACCAATGGATAACATCGAAGAGGTACTTAAAAGCTTAACCATACTAACAGCTCCGTGGGGTTTTGCCTGGAGTCCGCGCCGTATCAACGTTTCCACAATAGGTGTAGTACCTGCCATGCGACGATTTATTACCGAAAGCGAAGCCCATTTAGCCATCAGTTTACACTCCCCTTTTAACGAAGAGCGTAAACGATTGATGCCTATTGAGAGCGTTTACCCAATTAGCGATGTAGTTGAAGCACTAAAAGAGTACGATTTTGGCAACCAGCGCCGTATTTCGTTTGAATATATCATGTTTAAAGATGTGAATGATAGCGATGATCATATAAAAGGGCTTTTGAGACTTCTTAATGGTGTAAAATGCCGAATTAACTTAATCCATTTTCACCCCATCCCCGACTCGCCTCTACGCGGAAGTGATTTCAAACGCTTAGAGTATTTTAGAGATAAACTAACCGAAAAAGGGATTATGACAACCATTCGTCGATCAAGAGGTGAAGATATCTTTGCAGCCTGCGGTATGTTATCGACCAAAGAACTCGTGAAAAAAAATGAGCGCGATTTTTAAAATAGGGGTTGACTTTTAACGTTCCTATATCATACTAATTACATAACCATATAAAATTAAAAGTTATGTTTAAAATGTTTGTAGGAGGAGCACTTGGTCAAGACGCTCAAATTAAAGTAATTAACGGCCAGAGCTTGATAAGTTTTGATGTTGCCGTTAAACGTGACAGCAAAAATGCAGCGGGCGAGAAGGTAGAAAAAACAGAGTGGATACAAGCCAATTTGTGGAAAAAAGAGGGCGAAAGCACCAAAGTTGCCGAGTATCTCAAAAAAGGGAAAATGGTGATAGTAGAGGGTACTCCCTCGATTGAACAGTATAAAAATAAAGAGGGCGAAACAAAAACAAGCTACCAACTTAGAGTTAAAGAGCTCACATTGATGTAGATACAAAAGATCTCCTCATCTTAAAATGAGGAGATCTTTTATTTACTCTTCCGAGAAATCAATTAACACCTCTCTATAAGCGGTTAATATTTTCGATTTTGAGACAAACCCTATATATTTCCGTCCATTAAGCACCGGTAAATTCCACGCGCCAGTCTCTTCAAATTTCTTCATCACAAAATCCATCGAGTCCGAAACATCAATAAATGCAGGAGGTATGGTAGCTAATTGCGAAACAAGAGTCGTTCCATAAACCTCACCATCAAACATGATACTTCTAACATCATCGAGCAGAACTATACCCTCAAGCTCTTCATCTTTATTTACCACTGGAAAAATATTTCGTTTTGCCGTAGCAATAATCTTTACCAACTCTCCGAGCGTCGCATTAGGTAATATGGGGTGAAAATCTGTTTCGATAACTTTATTGAGCTTCATTAAAGTGAGTACAGCTCTATCCTTATGATGTGTAATAAGCTGCCCACGAAGCGCTAAACGTTTTGTATAAATAGAGTGTGGTTCGAAATATTTTATCGTAAGATATGACACCAGCGAGGTAATCATTAATGGGATAAAGAGACCATAACCATACGTAATCTCCGCTATTAAAAAGATGGCTGTCAAGGGCGCATGCATAACTCCAGATAAAATCCCAGCCATTCCAACTAATGAAAAATTAGTAAGCGAAAGCGTTGCAAAACCAAATACATTAACAGCAAATGCGACAAAATAGCCAGTAACACCCCCCAAAAAAAGACTCGGAGCAAAAGTTCCCCCTACTCCACCACTTCCAGTTGTGGTAGCTGTTGCCACCACTTTAAATAACATTAAGCAAAACAGAAACGCCATGAAGACATAACTATTCTGACGATAATCGTAAAACAGAGAGTTCTCTAGCACACCACTACTCATACCGTCTAAAAGCTGTATAATAGTGGTATAACCTTCTCCATAAAGCGGTGGAAATAAGAAAATTAGCACACTCAACACCACGCCACCCGAGATCCATTTAACCCAAGTATTTTGCATCAATACAAAGCGTCTCTCAACAAACATAAGCATCTTTGTAAAATAGAGCGAAACAAGTCCACATACAACCCCTAAAAGCAGAAAGTAAGGAATATTATTTAATTCAAACGGCTCGGTAAGTGTGAAAGAGAATTCAACACCTTCGCCCAAAAAAAAGTAAGCCACAGAGGCTGATGTTACAGCAGAAATAAGCAAAGGAATGATAGAAGCCATTGTTAAATCGAGCAGCAAAATCTCAAGAGTAAAGACAAGACCCGCTATGGGCGCTTTAAACACGCCACCAATTGCGCCAGCCGCACCGCATCCAATTAAAAGCGTAACGGTTTTATAGTTCATCTTAAACAAACGTCCAATATTTGAACCTATAGATGCCCCAGTTAGCACAATCGGCGACTCGGCTCCTACCGAACCACCAAAACCAATTGTTATTGAGCTGGCAAACAGTGACGTAATCATATTATGAGCTCTCAACAAACCACTCTTTTGAGCAATTGAATAGAGAATTTTAGTTACTCCATGTCCAATATCATCGCGCACAACATACTTCACAAATAGGATTGTAAGCAAAATACCAACCATAGGAAATACCAGAAACAGATAATTAGGACTCGACTCTTGGTTTAGCAAATGTGTTAGATAATGCTGAACCCAATGAATAAGGTTTTTAAGTATTACTGCCGCCAAACCACTAGCCAAACCGACAATAAGACTTAAAATCAGAAGAAAATTTCGTGGCGAAATATTACGCGATCGCCACATTAAAAACTTATTTAATAAAAGAGTTGCATGCTCCATCTAATTCAATACTTTGAGAAAATTACTTATACTCATGCAAGTTAATACTATTTTTCATTAGCCTTAGCCAAAAGAGTCTGGTTTTCGAACAATAAAGCATAATTTAAGAAGCTACTCACAAATCTATTATGAAAAAGAGGCAAATGAGCAACATTTTTCGCAAACTTATTGGAATATCCCGATAAGAAACCAGCGGTGAACCACCAATAACTTTCAATCTCGTTCACAGGTACAATAATCGTTTCAAAATGCGAGTTTAATCCTAATTTCAACAAAGAGCTTTGCAAAATCATCTTCTCAAATAACGAGGAACTATTTAAATAACAATCATTTACATCAGACTTAAGTTTTTCAATAAGTTGGAGATTAAAGTTATTGGGGAATTTTGACACCAAACGGGCTAAATGATATAAAATAACTGCTGTGCGTGGATATTGTGGCGCCACCACTGAAGGGTGCGTAAAATAATAACCACTCTCAATAACCCCTTCTAAAAACGCAACAGAGTCTCTATCGTGCACATTAATAGCGACTTGCGATTCAAAAACTAACAACAAAAAATTTGAAATAACGCAACAATCCAATTCAATAGGCATTTGCTCACCCAACCACGTTGAATAGCAACTAAGATTCTCAAACTGAGGTAAAGATGTCTTTACTTTTAGTCGAACACCATTAGCATGTTTAGGCAAGATATTGTTTAATTCTGTCACATCCTGATATTCATAACCACCAGACAACAAAACCATTGCCGTAGTATCAATATCATCTGGAAGTCTAAAGAACTTAAATTTATTCAATATTTTTCCATTAGGGAAATGAGAGTTTGGATGATTCGTGCGCCAGAAATTGTAACTTAATCTTCCAGTAATATTTTTGTAAAGCGGATATCTATGTTTAACAATTTTTGAAATATAATCAACATCTATCTGCTCATTAGGCGTTAAAAATGGCTTCAAATCTTTTAGAATGTAAACAACCGACGCAGGAACAAAAATATTATCATCTTTACGCTCAAAAAAGAGCCACTCATGACAACGATTGGTATGAGATGTTCCAATATTAGCAAGCGTCACAAGATGCTTCAAGGTTGACATAAACTGTAATATTAAATATTGTGATATTAATGAAAAATAAACCTTTACTAAATTAGTCAATTCTCAAAAAAAATTCAACATTTGTTAAAAAATATCAATAAACAGAAAAACAACAAACATTACACAAAATAGATGTTAATTAGATAAACGTAAAAAAAAGAGAAAATGAAAAAATATAACATCATACTAATTTTATTTATCCTAACACTCTCAACTTCCGTTTTAGCGCAAACAGGAAGTATAAAGGGGGTTGTTAAAAATAAGTTTTCTAACGAACCCATTCCATTTGCAACTGTAGTTATTGAAGGCACTCAGCTGGGGTCTTTAACTCTCGACGACGGAACATTTGAAATAAAAAACATCAATCCTGGATTCGTTAAAATTGCTGTTACCTCTGTTGAATTTAATCCCTATTTATCTGAAGAGATACGAGTTTCAAATGCCACACACACCAATCTTTCCATTGATCTAGAGGAGAGCACAACAACCCTAAACGAAGTTACAGTTACCGTGAATAAATTCACGCGCAAAACAGAAACGCCACTCTCTTTACATCGCATTAACATAGAAGATATTGAAAAGAGTGCTGGTGCAAACCGCGATATTAGCAAAGTAATTCAATCGCTTCCAGGCGTTGGAGGGACAGTATCATTTCGTAATGATCTGATTGTAAGAGGTGGTGGCCCTAGCGAAAATCGCTTCTACCTTGAGGGTATAGAGATCCCAAATATAAATCACTTTAGTACCCAAGGGGCCTCTGGAGGACCAGTAGGAATTCTGAATGTTGATTTTATTAAAAGCGCCGACTATTACTCTAGTGCCTTCCCGTCGGGAAGAGGCAATGCATTAAGTTCAGTGTTTGACTTTAAGCTCATAGAAGGCAATAAAGATAAGCCATCGGTTAGAGCATCTGTTGGAGCCTCCGAAATATCGCTTTCACTCAACACCCCAGTTACAGAAAACAGCTCACTTCTTTTCTCTGTAAGACGCTCCTATTTACAATTTTTATTTAGTCAAATAGGCCTTCCATTTTTGCCAACATTTAACGATGCAACAACACGCTACAAAGTAAAACTAAACAAAAAAAACGAGCTGTCATTTTTATTTATTGGCGCTTACGATCAATTCAAACTCAATTTCGATGCTGAACAGACCGAAGAGAATAGATACATTTTAGGATATCTGCCAGTTAATAATCAATGGTCTTACACAGTGGGTGCAACTCACAAATACTTTATGAATAATAGTGTACTCACCACCGTTATTAGTCGCAATCACCTTAATAACTCCATCTATAAATATGCTAATAACGATGATTCAAATCCACAAAACCTTATCACAGATTTTGAATCTAATGAGTCAGAAAACAAACTACGTTCAGAAATATCGACTGCTTTAAATGGGTACAACCTCAATTTTGGTATCTCTACCGAGTTAGATCAATACGACACAGACTCATATAATAACTTATATACCAATGGAATACCAACTGAAATATCAACCACCTCTTTGCTTAACATCATTAGATATGGAGCCTTTGGATCTATTTCAAAATCGGTCATTGACGAACGGCTTACATTAACTCTGGGGGTTAGAGCCGATGGTGCAAATTATTCATCTCAAACACGCAACATCATCGATCAAATAAGCCCTAGATTATCAGGAAGTTACCAACTTCTTGACCCATTATCTCTTAATTTTAATGTTGGCCGCTATTATCAACTGCCCTCATACACCATGTTAGGATATAAAAATGCTAATAACGAACTTGCCAACAAGAGTAACCAAATTGGCTATATAGGTGTTAATCACTACGTTATTGGGTTTGAGATAAATCCAAACAAGAACTCAAAGTTTACTTTCGAAACCTTTTTTAAAGATTATTCAGACTACCCATTCTCGGTTGAAGATCAAGTATCAATGGCTAGCAAAGGGGGAGATTTTGGCGTATTTGGAGATGAAGAGGTTACACCGACTTCCGCTGGAGAGGCAAAAGGTTTTGAAATCCTTTATCGCTTAAAAACAGAAAACAAACTAAATATCTCAGCCGCCTACACCTACGTTAGAAGCTCATTTACAAATAGTAACAAACAACTTATTCCCTCTTCGTGGGATAGTCGAAATTTGTTTACCACCACTATTGGTAAATCTTTAAAAAACAACTGGGATATAGGAATCAAGTGGCGTTACGTAGGAGGTTTACCTTACACTCCATGGGATATTGAAACATCGTCGTATGTTCAAGCATGGAATGTAAACAATAGAGGAGAGCTCGACTATTCACAATTCAACTCACTTCGTTTAGCATCGTTTCACCAACTCGATTTCAGAATTGATAAATCGTTCTACTACAAGAACTTCATGATTGGATTATATCTCGACATACAAAATTTATACAACCGTCAGGCCGATCAACCAACTAACTTAGTTCAAGTGTTAGATTCTAATGGGGCAGCAATCATTAAAAACCCAACAGCCCCCATTGAAGAGCAACAGTATGAGCTAAAAGAGCTAAAAAATAGTGCCGGAACGGTTTTGCCAACCATTGGAGTCATTGTTGAGTTTTAGGTTAAACCCAATGCACAACGCCTCCAATGGAATCTCGTTGTGCACCCGTTACTGAGGCCAAACAATTTGAGCGTTTTAGGAGTCGCAGATACCCCAAAAAGCCAAAGACTATGGCTTCTTTAAAATCAATAATCTCTGATGCAGGGACAACAATATTGCAACCTGCTTTAGAAGCAATTAACTCCATCAAGAAGCTGTTACGCACACCGCCACCAGTGAACAATGCTTGAGAAAAGGCTCCTTGATTGAGTTCGTGGGCGATTTGAATTGCAAAATGTTCGTAACAGGTTCTAATAACATTGGCTGTTGATAATTGAAATTGCTTCAACAACGGCTCAAAAACAGTATAAACCCACTCTTGCCCCAACGACTTTGGCGATTTTTTTTGATAGTACTCTAAACAATTTAATGCTTCAAGTAATTTGTCATCAACCGCTCCCGACCTTCCTATTAAACCCTCATTATCAAACTCAAGTCCTAGTGGTGCAACAAGTTTATTAACAACAAAATTTACGGGACAAATATCATACGCCTGACGTTGCATTACTGGCTCTTTAGAATAAAAAGAGAGATTAGCGAAACCGCCCAAATTCACACAGACATCATACTCATTAAAGAGTTCCATATCTCCTATAGGCACAAGTGGAGCCCCCTGCCCCCCAAGCGCAATGTCATAAGTTCTAAAATCCGAAACAGTAGTTATGCCGGAATTCGCTGCTATCGTAGCACCATCACCAATTTGAAACGAGATATTATTTTGAGGCTCATGAAACGTGGTATGACCATGCGAAGCAATAAAATCGATATCTAAAGTGCTACTTTCCAAAAACAGACGAACCTCCTCGCCTATAAATTTACCATACTCACGGTGAAGTTTGATAAAGTCATAACTACTCAAATTCACGGCATTACGCAATCGCTCGCGCCAAGCCAGCGAATACTCCACTCCGTGACATCTCTCCAAATGAAACCCATATCCACCATTACTTTTCTCATAAAAAGCACATAATGCTAAATCGAGCCCATCCAATGATGTTCCAGACATGACGCCGACACCTCGCAAACAGTTTTGCATATACTTACGATTAAAAATTCATAAACAGATCAAATCTAACCATTAAAGATTAAAAACCAGAACGAATCAACCTTTTCAAATAAATGAGTTTTTCAAAGCCTTTCGTCCGTCAAAATTAACACCAAAAGAGATGTTAAAAAATATTAAGTAACTGTTTTTTTTCTATATTTGAAATCCTAGTATTGATTATTGGACAAAACAGAGCATTATGAAACAGATATTTTTTGGCTTATTGCTTTTAGTGAGCGTTATTGCAAATGGACAATCTTTAGATGGATATTATGAACGTGCGGACAATAATGGTCAAATAATCGAACGTTTAATTATTACTCAAGACTACTTTGAGCAATACATTTTTGAAGGGGATGTTTTAAAAATTGGAACGGGTAACTTTAAGCTCAATTCCGACTCAATCACATTCACATACGAAAAGAAAAAACCATTTAAAGTCTATCGCTTAAACTATACTTTTTCGGATCAAAAAAGCAATAAATTTGTCATAAACTGTAAGCTGGATACCACCAATTACTCTACGCCAATTGATCTCTATCGTGTAATAATGTACGACAAAACAACGAATGAGATAGACGCAACCAATGGATTTACCTCAACCAATGCCGACACCGTTGACGTAACACAAATGGCAATTGTAGTAGATCAATACTACAAACGCTTTAACCTAAGCTCAGGACACAACAAGCATGACATCCTCATAGAGTTGGACAACACAAAGACAAGCTATCTCTATTTTGAAAATAAGAGTTTTAGAATTTCAGAGAGTACAGAAGCGGGTTTCTCACTTGAATTGCCCTCAAAAGAGCAACACAACTTTATCAAGAATGATAAAAATGAAAAAGAGTTTCGAGAATATTTAAATATGAAAAATCAGATAGAGACCGAATTATAGAAAGCTCCTCCTTTGTTAAATCATCTAGCCACTACATCATGAAAAAAAACAACAAATTTTGTCAAAGTTGCGGTATGCCAATAAAAAAAGACCCCCAACATGGAGGGGCGAACTCTGACGGCACAAAAAATAGCGATTATTGCAGCTATTGCTATCAAAACGGCGAGTTTACATACCACGGAACAGTTGACGATTTTCAAGATTTCTGTAAAGAGAAGATGATTGAAGGAGGACATTCTCGCTTTATGGCTTGGCTTTTTACGAGGGGGATGAGACGCCTAGAAAGATGGAAAGCAAAAGGATAGAAGGTAAATATTAAGAGATAAAAAAGAGCTGGAGAGATGAGAAAAATTGAGTGGAAGAGTAGTTACGAGATAGGGCACAAACTAATTGACACACAGCATCAGGCACTTGTTGAGCTGATAAACAAGCTGTTAATGGAAGAGAAAGGGAGTAGTAAAAGTTCTGATCTGCTTGTAGATTTTATGAAATATGCGCAAGAACACTTCGCACAAGAAGAGCAAGTAATGAAAGAACTCCATTTCCCAGAGTTAGAGCTTCATAAAACACAACATCTTGGCTACATTTTGAAAGGGATGGAGTTTGCCAACAAATCAATAAGAAATCACTCCGAACTGCACACAGAAACACTAACATACCTAAAAGAGTGGTTATTAAACCATATTCTTTTAGAAGACAAAAAAATAGCAACTTATTTAAAAAAATAGCCTTGAAACTTACAACACTACAATCCCCTTTTCAAATCTATTGAGAGGGGATTTTCATTTGTAAAATATCTCCCATCGCATTTAATAATTGCTAATTTTGCACAACACAAAAAAAACCAGATGAATTTCTATAAGTTTTTTCAATATATAAAATACAGAGCCACTGCCCGCCACTGGAAGGGGTACGAGATTCAACCCCCATTTGCCTTTGATTTTGTTAGAAGAGTGTTACGAGAAGATAGTGAATACTACTGTTTCGAGTCTATTGAGGATTACCGCATGAAGCTCATAGACGACAACCGAACCATCTTAGTAAACGATCTAGGCGCGGGATCAAAAGTCTTTAAAGAGAAACATCGAAAAGTGGGAGCGATTGCCCTTAATTGTACTACTCCAGAATGGAAAGCTAAAACGATTTTCCGAATCATTCAAGAGACAAAACCGAAAACGCTCATTGAACTTGGCACATCACTCGGCATCGGAACCATCTACCTTGGGTGCTCAAATCGAAACGCAAAGCTCTATACATTAGAAGGTTGCCCATCTTTGGCGGCCATAGCACAGGAGGGTATAGATAAATTTGCCCTCAAAAATACTCAAATAAAAATTGGGGCATTTAACGAAACTCTCCCTAAAATTTTAGATTTGGAGGAGCATATAGACTTCGTTTATCTTGATGGCGACCACACCAAAGAGTCAACTTTACGCTATTTTAACCTTCTGCTACCTAAACTAAATAGCAATTCGGTGGTTATAATGGACGACATCTATTGGTCGGAAGAGATGACCCAAGCTTGGAAAATAATAACCAAGATGGAGGAGGTAAGAGTATCCTTTGACATTTTCCACATGGGAATACTATTTTTCAGAGATGGATGTCTGAAACAACACTACAAAGTGTGGATATAGCTCAATTTACTATCTGATTTTTAATATTGAAAGAGACGAAATAACAAATGAAAAAAAGCTTAGTATATACAAAAACAGGCGATTCAGGCACTACAAGCCTAATAGGAGGCACTCGAGTTGCGAAAAACGATGCCAAACTTGAGGCCTACGGAACCGTTGACGAACTTAATACTCATCTTGGGATGATTAGATCGTTTGAAATTGATGAGAGATGCAACCAGTTTTTGATTAAAATTCAAAACCATCTTTTTACCATTGGCGCCTACTTAGCAACCGATGTTGAAAAATCAGACCTACGCAACAGACTTGACACAAGTGCAGAGAGCATTGAGGCGCTCGAATTAGAGATGGACATACTTGAGAGCACGCTACCTCCACTAACGCAATTTTTGCTTCCTGGAGGCGACCCTACCGTTTCGGCATGCCATATTGCGCGAACCGTATGTCGCAGAGCTGAGCGCTGTGCCATTACCGTTTCGTTAAATGATGAGAGAGACAATTACGTTGTCAAGTACCTAAATAGGCTATCAGATTACCTCTTTGTATTATCTCGATATCAAGCAGATAGAAAAGGGATTAAGGAGATTCCATGGCAGAAGTGACAAAGTAAAACAAAATGCAAAAAAAAGTACAAATTAAAGTTCGACTTTCATTATTTTATTTAAATTCGCAACAATAATGAAAATCGAAGTATTACAACATTATAAAACCTATAAATTATGTACTGGACACTTGAATTAGCGTCACGACTAGAAGATGCACCATGGCCAGCATCAAAAGATGAGTTGATTGATTATGCCATTCGCTCGGGAGCTCCAATGGAGGTTATTGAAAACCTTCAAGAGATAGAAGACGAAGGTGATATTTATGAAAGCATTGAAGATATCTGGCCTGACTATCCGAGCAAAGACGATTTCTTTTTTAACGAAGATGAATATTAATTCTCCGTCGGAAATAAAACAAAAAAGGGACATTCATTCGAGTGTCCCTTTTTTTTAGTTATATTTTCTAAATTACTCGACAGTGTCTGTAGAAAAAGAGTCATCTAGTTGGAAATTATTAATATCTTCCCCTTTCACACGTTCAGGTAACTTGTTCTTTATATAGATATCTTCTTTGGATTTTGGACGAAACTCATCAAGCCAATAAAACCCTGTAAGTTGATAATCAGCAGGCTTTAAAACTATTGGTGGATTAAGCGTTCCCGTTGGGTTTGTTCGCATGATGATTCGTTCAATAGTCTGATTGCCCAAATAGATCGTCATTGCACTACAAACAGCTTTATTAATACCAATTAAAGCCTCCTTATCTTTAGGATAATAGATGCTCTGTCCATTTCCATCCACATCAATCTTATAGAGCTTATTGTTGCGAATATAGCCTGTCATGAGTTGACCCGAGATCTGATTATACTTGACACTATCTTCTCTACTAATAGCAAAAGCTAAATTCTCCATTTGAATACGATCAAACTTACCATTTTTAGCATACAAGCGGATCTTTTCGGCAGTTAATTGATTACCCATTGCCCACACAACAGGATCGTGATAGAGCGTATTAACTGAGTCGACACTAGTATAGACCATTGAGTCACAACGCCCCTGCATATCTTTCCTAAAGAACTTCACATTATGAAATGCATGAATTGTATTGGTACTATCAATTAAGTTTGAGTTCAGAGTGAGCGTATCAGCATGCATGAAAAGCGTATCACCTTTTTGAATCTGGTGAAGTTCGGCATTCTTGGTAGCTAACCCACACTTTGTCAATTCATTGTAAAAACCGTAATTGCCCCTAATAATAAATGTATTAGAGGTATCGGCAATAGCCATATTTGAAAATACCTCACCGTAACCACTTAAGCGATTATAATAAATGGTATCTCCAGAGAGGTTGCTCGTTTTGCCAAAGATGGTACTATTTTTAAGCAATCGAGCATAATTCTTCTTGGAATCGTAATAACCAAATTCTGAGTAAATACGGTTTTCATCCGACAAAATATTGGTTGGTCCAACAATGCTAATAACCTCTGTCGTGGTGTGATATTTAAGGGTATCAGAGAGAAGCGTATATTTTGGCGCTTTAACCGATACACTATCTTTAAATTGCACTTCGTTGGTAGCCGTGTAGTAGTAGCCCCAATTACTCTTTAAGGTATCTACCTTGTTAACAATAGTGCCGCCATTGTAATAATACCCAACACCTTTAAACCTATCGAAATCAAGGAACTGAGTCGTTAAAACAACCTCTTTGTTTACCATCTTCACGTTATCTCTCACTTTCGCAAGACCGATATTTCCGTCGTAGTTGAGGTTATCGCCATAAAGATGAAGAGTGTCGTTTTGAATTATGTGAATATTATGTTTTGCCACTACAACGTTGGAGTCGCGGTACATATAAGCTTCATCGCAATACATAATCACATTTTCGTGCGAAAACTTAACATGTCCAAGTAATACTTGCACACCTTCACCAAAATTTTGCTTATCAAAATTGAGGCTATCCGCATTCAAAATTTTGATTTTCCCCTGCACTTTACCTGTTTGCGCATAAGAAGTATTGACACAAACAGCAAAAATCGCAAAAGTAATAACTAAGAAAAGACGACCCATTCTTTCAAAGATAGATTTAACTACTTGGTAACCCATCCGTTATATTCCCAATCGCAATTAGACCAATTTTGATTAATACGTATATAAGTCTCTGCTTGTCTGTCATTAATCCATTTGTTCACAGCATCTCGCTTCTTCTTAGCAATAAGCATATTTTGAATCACCTGATAGTCGTCTGTTAAATTAGCGCGGTGAGGAGCCAATTTTTTATCGAGTTTAACAATTTTGTAAACATCCTTGCCCTTATCATTTACCATTTTAAAAGGTTTTGAAACCTGTTGTTCCTGCAAACCTTGAATGGCTTTATTAATCTCCGTTGCAATAGATGAGATTTCAAAGCGAGACGATTGATCGGCATAATTAACCATACTACCACCGTTCATTCTTGAGTCTTTATCGTCAGAATAAGATTGAGCTGCAACCTCAAACGTATATTTAGACTGAGCAATACCTTTGGCAATTGTATCAAGCTTTGTATAAGCCTCTTGCATAGACTTTTGATTTACCTGAGGCTTCATTAAAATATGTCGCACATGAATACGATCATCCTTTTTTTCGATAAGTTGAATTATATGAAAACCATACTCTGTCTCAACAACTTTGGAGACTTTACCCACCTCTTGCATGTTAAAAGCAACATTTGCAAACTCCGGAACTAACTGTCCCTTGGTCATCCAACCCAAATCGCCACCATTTGCAGCCGAACCGGGATCTTCAGAATAGAGCACTGCCAATGTTGCAAAATCACGACCTTCATTAACCTGTGTCTGAAAATCACGCAGTTGAGCTTTCACTCTGTCGATCTCTTTTTGATCTACAGCAGGTTGAACCACAATCTGTTTTATCTCATATTTTGTTGCAATCATTGGCAAACTATCGGTAGGAATATTCTTATAAAAATAACGCACCTCAGATGGTGTAGCAGCAATATCTTTGGTTATTTCACTATTCATCTTTTGAGCAAACATCTGTTCGCGTATGGCTACTTTTTGATCATTTTTGATTTGCATCATGGATTTCCCAAAATACTCTTCAACCTTCTCTTTTGAGCCAATTTGATTGACAAAATAGTTAACTCGACTCTCAGCCTCGTTATTAACTTGCACCTCATTTACCGTAATACTATCAAGCACTGCCTGATTAACCATGAGTTTAGCAACCAAACTTTGTTCGAGCAAATGACATTTTAGATCTCCGCTATAATTAACCCCTTCCATCAGCATTTGCTGATATTGACGCTCAATTTCCGATCTTAAAATGGCATTATCACCCACAATGGCAATAACCTCATCAATAACATTGGTTTGCGCCTGCACTCCCAGAGAGAGGCTAAAAAAGATTAAAAAACAGAAATTGCGTACTAAATTCATTTGTTATCTATTAATAAACTCTATTTAACAAAACTACTCAAAAAACTCAACATTTCCACTTCGAACACCGTCGTCGTAAATCTCCGTTTCCATGTTTTTAATAAACTCTAATCGCTTCTTATTTACCAGCAGAGCGCGAATTTTCTCTTTAACCGATTCGAAAGGAGCAAACTCCCCTACCCAATGGGCATCGTGAATGGCTATGTAATACTTAAAATCCAGATCAGCCGTTGTATAAAACCCATCTCGTTTTAAAATCTCCTCAATATTTGCAATTCGGGCTGGCAAAAGATCTGTTACCGAAGTTAAAGTAACCCATTGATCGGCAAAAATAGAGTATTTTCGAGCATTTTGGAAACAATAACCTTCTAAATCCGTTAAATCAGACGATCGGAGCGAACGAAATTTTGAATCGACCAAAGCCAAGTTAGGTGCAGATTTGGATAACTTAATAAATAGCCCCTTGATTACTGGTTCCCACAACTTATAATTCTCAATTTGAGCGTTATAATAAGATTTCATCTCCTCGTCAGAAATTGTTGAAGAGTATTTTTGCTCAACTAATTTTGTTTGATAGCGATAAATTAAAAGCGACGTTCTGTACTCATCAAGCAGTTCATCCACATCTTTCTCCTCTGGCGACAAGTTTAACTCAGCACGTTGAAGTAAAAGGTTTGTTTTCACCCATCGCTTGATAAAATCGTTGGCAAAAAGCGTACTATCCTCTTTTGATAAATTATCTGGAACAGCCTGAGAAACATTGCCTAGCGTTAATACTCTTGAATCAACACGCACCACAACTCTCTCCATTTTATCGTTAGGTGATTTAACACAGCTAAAAATAGCCAGTGCCGATGCAACTAAAACGATATTTTTAAGACTCAATTTCATATTAAGCGATTGCAAATAAGGTGTATTAAAGTGTTCCCACCAATGGTTTATATTTCTCTCGAAGATTCTTGATCCACTCTTGATCAAGATAGTTTTGATAATCGGAGATAATTTGTCCTTTTGCCTCATCAAAAGTAAGAGCTGCAGGTTGCTTCATCTCACCCACTAAAAGAGAGTAAGGAAATTTAGCACTATCCTCAGATTTTGCCTCTTTTACCTTAAATTTCTTTTGATCCACAAGCCAATTATCCCCTTTTACGAAGGTTCCATGAAAAAATTGCACTACTTTATCAGTCGCATTTAATTTACCAATTACCGAATCAAGTGTCTGTTTTGGTGCATCCTTAAACTTTTTCATCTCTGCTAACACCGCTTTATTCTGACAGGCAAACACTCTACCCTCAAATCTTAAAGAGGAGACATATTTTGATGGATTTTGCGAATAAAAGTTTTTTAATCCTGTAGTATCTGCTGATGCTTTATCCCAAACCTCTTTCTTTGATATATCAAATATTAAGAGTCCATCGTGATATTCGTTTAGCAAAAAGCGGTACGAATCATATTTGGAAGCTAACAAGCCCTTTTCATAATTCAAAATGGAGCTCTTTTGAAACTCATCAAAAGCCTCTTTATAAGGCTGGTAACCATACTGTAAAAGATATTTTTTCTCACCTTGAAGATATTTCTTAAACGCATCCACCGTAATCTTCTGATCGGCAAACGTGAAGAGGATATTGCTATTGTTTGTGTTTCCTGCATAAAATGCAGAGTCTGAAACAGATGGTTTAATAACCATTTCAGACAATAGATCAAAATTTTGTGTATTTACTTTTAAATTGTACTCCCTTTTTAAATGTTCAACTACAGCATTTTGACCACTATAAGCACGCTCGTCATTAGCAATTTTGCTCTCCAATTCAGGCTTTAGCTCTTCGAAAGACTTTACATCCTTTAAATCGAGACGCTTAATAATATGCCATCCAAAAGGTGTTTGAATTGGTTGCGAAATATCACCATTTGCCTTTAAAGCAAAGGCTGGATCTGCAAATTCAGGAATCATACGTCCTGTACCAAACCAAGGCATTTCGCCCCCTTTACGAGCGCTATTTCCATCTTCAGAATATTGACTTGCCAAATCTTCGAATTTAGCGCCATTTTGAAGTTTAGTATAGATTGAATCGATTGATAGTTTAACCTGATCAATAACCTCTTGCGAAGAGTTACGCGGGAAAATACGCATAATGTGCGCCACCTTGATTTCGCCTCGTGACTTACGAATACCGTGTACGTAAATTAAATGATATCCGAACTGTGTTTTAACGATAGGCGAAACCTCACCCACTGCGGTATTATAGGCTGCTTTTTCGAAAGGATAAACCATCATAAATCCAGAAAAATATCCCAAGCGACCTGCATTACTGACCGCCGAAGGATCTTCGGAATATTGTGAGGCTAATTGTCCAAAGTCGCCACCCGCTTTAAACTTTTGAAGAATATCAGTAATTTTCTGATAAGCTTTCAACGTATCAGCAGGCATAGGGTTTCGTGGAACTAATACTAAAATATGACTTGCGTCCACCTCGTATATTTGGTGATTATAAGCCTCTTGTAGCAACTCCTCAGTAACCGCTTTGTCGGTTAAGTAAGGCTTTTGAAGTTCATCTTTATAATAAGCCAGCTCATTTTTAAACGAAGGCAATGTATCCAACCCCTGCTGTTGCGCCTCGTAAACCTTAAGTTTATAATTTACAAACAGTTGAAGATACTCATCGGGTGATTTTTTATTCTCAGCGACCTGATTGTTTTTGTTATAAATAAAATTGAATTCACTCTTAGAGAATTTTTCATCTCCAATAGTAAGAATTGTAGAATCGTTTTGAGCCATCACGTTAGATGTCAAAACAGATAAAGCACAAATAGCTAACAAACAATACAACTTCATAGTATATTTTTTAAAAACAGATAACAAAAGGCGTAGATCAATTAAGTATAAAAATCACAAAGCCTAAGAATGAAACTCAGGCTTTGCGATTTTATTGTATGTTATCGTGAATAGTTAGGAGATTCAGAGGTAATTGTCACATCGTGTGCGTGACTCTCTGATATTCCTGCATTTGTAATTCGAGTAAATTGTGCATCGTGCATTTTTTCGATAGTGCTTGCACCGCAATACCCCATTCCTGCGCGAAGACCTCCAATTAACTGATAGATCACCTCATTTAAAGTTCCTTTGTATGGAACGCGAGCAGAAATACCCTCTGGTACAAGTTTTTTGATATCGTCTTCAACATCTTGGAAATAACGATCTTTCGAACCTTTTTGCATCGCTTCAATAGAACCCATTCCGCGATAAGATTTGAATTTACGTCCGTTATAGATAATGGTTTCTCCTGGAGACTCTTCAACACCTGCGAACAATGAACCAGCCATTACGCTGTTAGCACCTGCAGCCATTGCTTTCACAATATCGCCCGAATAGCGTAAACCACCATCGGCAATAACAGGAACTCCAGTACCTTTAAGAGCTTTTGAAACTTCGTAAATAGCCGAAAGTTGTGGAACACCTACACCCGCAATAATACGAGTAGTACAGATAGAACCTGGACCAATACCCACTTTTACCGCATCGGCACCGGCTTTTGCTAAATCAATAGCCGCTTGAGCAGTGGCAATATTACCAACCACAATATCAATATGTGGGAAAGCCGCTTTTGCCTTTTTAAGAGTATCGATAACCCCTTTACTATGTCCGTGAGCTGTGTCAATAACAATAGCATCAACATGCGCCTCCACCAATGCCGCAATACGCTCAAATGTATCGTGCGTTACGCCAACACCAGCAGCCACACGAAGGCGCCCTTTAGAATCTTTACACGCTAACGGTTTATCTTTAGCTTTGGTGATATCTTTATAAGTAAGAAGTCCAATAAGTTTATTATCCTTATCGACTACTGGCAACTTTTCAATTTTATAGTGTTGCAAAATAGCTGCTGCATGCTCTAAATCAGTTGATTGATTAGTGGTAATAAGGTTCTCTTTTGTCATCACCTCATCAACACTTTTGCTCATGTTTGTCTCAAAACGCAAGTCACGATTCGTAACAATACCCACTAACACCTTATTTTCATCAACTACAGGAATACCGCCAATTCTGTATTCGGCCATAAGCGATAAGGCATTGCCAACTGTTTTGCCTTTAGCAATAGTTACGGGTTCGTATATCATACCATTTTCGGCACGCTTAACAATATTAACTTGTTTAGCTTGCTCCTCGATGGTCATATTTTTATGAATAACTCCAATACCACCTTCGCGGGCAATAGCCATAGCCAATGTTGCTTCGGTAACAGTATCCATAGCCGCCGAAACGATAGGAGTGTTAAGAATGATGTTACGAGAGAAGTGTGAAGACAAAGAGACCTCGCGTGGAAGTACTTCAGAATAGGCCGGAATCAGCAACACATCGTCGAAAGTCAATCCGTCTGAAACAATTTTATCCGCAATAAAAGACATACGTAAAGCGTTTTGAGTTAAAAAAATTTTGGCAAAAATAGTGAAATAAAATGAGAGAATGAAATAATAGCGATGGTATAAATATTCTTAGAGCCACTATTAAACGAAGTTTAACATCCGTTAAAAACGAGATTACAAAAGAGCTATTACGCAAAGGTCCGCAAAGAAGGCGCAAAGTTTCGCAAAGAAATTGAGCAAGGATATCAACGTTACATCTACTTAAGATATTTTTATCCTTGTACAAACTAAAGATTATTGTTATTGCGTCAACCGATTTGCCAATTTGCGAGCCTGCGCCACCCTATCAGCCATACCAATACCATCTAACATATTGCCAGAGAGATGCAAATGAGGATATTGAGCATGTAGTTCGGCCACAACAGCAATACGCTTTTCGGTGGAAATGTCGTACTGAGGAATGGCATTTTGATATCTAAAAACTCGAATCAAATCAGGTTTTTTGTCAGAGTGCAGTGTTGCACGAATCTCCTCTAAAGCCATTTCAATAATCTTCTCATCAGAAAGATTGATGAGTTCGGGCTTTTTCATCCCCCCTAAAAAGAGAGACATTAATGCGCCATTTTGCGGTGCGCGTCCATTAAAAAGCGAAGATGGAAAGAGGATCCCTAATACTTTGCGTCCCTCTTTGGATGGGGTTAAACCTCCGAAAGCATTGAGCTTTTTGCCATTCCAAACTTTATAACCGACAACAACTTGCACCACTTTGGCATAAAGCGTAGAGGCGATGGCATCCATTTGCCCCTTATTAATAAATGGCAAAATAGAGGGAAGTTGATTGGCCGTAACCGTTGTAATTACCTCATTAGCGGAAAGTTTAACTAACTCACCAGTCGAGGTTGAATAATCACAATTAAAACCCGAATCGATAGGATGAATGGTGACATTTAAACAACCCAGACGAATATTTTCATCTCCGATAGCACCGACCAAAGCATCGATTAATTTTTGAAGTCCCCCTACAATGGAGAAGACCTTTCGATTTACACGTTTTTCGAGTTCCGATTTTGGGAGTTTTCCTTTTTTGATGCTTCCGATGATGAAACTACCATAATTTTGTTCCAACTGATAGAGCTTTGGCAGAGCAAAACGAGTTACAAGTTGAGATGGATTACCTGCATAGATACCTGATATAAAAGGATCAACGGCATAGTCTAAATAGCTCTTTCCTAAGCGACGAACCACCAAGTCTGCAACCGACTCGTTTGGATTTTGTCCTCGCTTGCGGAATGGCTCAAGCAGTATATTAAATTTATCTTTAAAAGTAAAAAGAGGTGTAGAGATAGCCGAGAGCAATCCCGAAGGCAAAGCGTTCCATTTTCCATTCTTAAAGATCCAGCGTTGCTCCGCCTCAGCTTTTGGCGTTTCAACAACAACAGTTTCACTTAAATCGTCAAAAAGTTGAACCAACTCGGGCGTTCCAATAACTCCCGTATTTGGGCCAGATTCAAACAGAAAACCATTCTCGTTATGCGTCTTTATAACTCCGCCAGCACGCTCGTCTCGCTCAAGCACTAATACCCTTTTGCCAGCTTTTTGCAAATAAAATGCGGTGGTTAAGCCCGTTAATCCAGCGCCGACAACAATAAAATCATATTTTGTAACTTCCATGATAACTTATACTGGATTTGAGTATTTATTAATTTGTTGCTTATATTCGGGATCAAAGGCGGCGGCGATGTTACGCATAAATAGAGCGCCCAATTCAGTAACGATCAATATATTATCGGCACGAATAACAAGTCCATCTACTATAAAATCACTAAGTTTATCCCACGAGAAATTGGTTACGGAATAGAGCGTTTCGATAGATATTTTGTGCTTTTGAGTAAATGCCTCAAAGTCGAGTTTTCCGTTACACATAAGCTCTTCAATAACCTCTTTTACAATAATTTGACTATCAGAGAGCGCATACCCCTTTTCAACGGCCAACTCTCCTTTTTCGATGACAGATATATACTCATCGACCTCCTTAATATTTTGCGAAAAACCGCGCCCAAGCTGACTTATTGAAGAGACTCCAAACGCATAAACCTGCCCAGTAGTTCGGCGGGTACAGTACCCCTGAAAATTACGATGCAACATGCCATTATTAAGCGCCACATTAAGTTCATCAGTAGGAAGCACGTAGTGGTCGAGGCCAATGGCGGCGTACCCTTCAGAGAGCATCACCTTGCGAGAGGCCAAGAACATCTCCATCTTCTCGTCGGGCGAAGGAAGTCCCTTTTTTTCAAGTATTTGCTGATGTTTCTTCATCCACGGCACATGCGCGTAGGAGAAGGTCACTAAGCGATTGGGACGGATTTTAGCAGCTTTAGCAATTGTTTGTGAAAAAGATTCCACTGTTTGCCCTGGTAGTCCGTAGATAAAATCGAGATTAACAGATATCGCAGAGTTTTTTGATTTCAGATAGCTCACGAACTCCTCAACAGGGAGTGACGATGGCTGACGATTAACCCCTTTGAGGACATCGAGGTTAAAATCCTGAATACCAAGACTAAATCGATTAAATCCAGCCTCAATTAATCCATCAATATATTTAAAATCTAGGTAAGCCGGGTTACACTCAATTGCAATTTCGGCCTTTTCGATAAAATCAAATGCATTAAAGAAGATAGCATTTATCTCGGCCAAATAGTTAGCCCCGATGGCATTAGGCGTTCCACCTCCAAAATGGATTTGCGATACTTTACGATTTTTATCAATAAAAGGCAATATCTTTTGAATCTCAGTCTTTAAGGCGCTTATATACTCATCGACCTTAGAGGTTTTTGAGATGGCGCACGCATTACATCCGCAGTAATAGCAAATTTTGGTACAAAACGGGATGTGAATGTAAAAGGCAATATGGTTTGGCTCATTGCTATTAGACTGCTCAATGAGCGAGAGATAATCGTGACTTGTAAAATGGTTATAAAAGTGATTCGCAGGCGGATAGCTCGTGTAGCGAGGCACTGGAATGTTGTATTTTTCAATTAACTTTTGAGAAACCATCATATCTAAAACATTAAAAAAAGCTCAAAATTTGAAGCTCCCAAAATTAACAATTAAGTTGGGAAAAAGATCAATAAATAAAACACCTTGGATTAAAATCCAAGGCTACAAGATGCTCCGAGCCTATGGCTCTTTGAGAATCATTGAGGTTTTATTTGAGCATTTAATGTGGCTTGCACCCAAAAGAACCACCCCGTCCTATCGGACACCCCTCCGGAGGAGGGGATGACATTCGGAGATGCTTGAAGGCGAAATAAATTATTGAAGAAGAGGATTTTGAGGTGTCGTTTTTTTTTAGTTTTGAGTGGTTGTGGTACCGACATTTACATTGATATTGATTACTTTTTGAAAGAAATTTGTTCGTCAAATAAGGGGTTTAGTGTACATCCTTATTGAATTCAAGGGTTTTATATAATTTTCAACATTTCTGGATATTGTCGACAATCCCATATTGTATGGATAATGACTGTAGAAGTATTAAATTCGTAGAAAACGATATAATTTTCCACAACCACTCCTCTTACTAATTCCATATCTGTTTTTAATCCAATAGTTGGATAAATGGATACCAGTTTTAACTCTTGATTTATTTTATTAAAAAGTTTTTGCGAATACGCTTTACTTTGATTTCTATCTGAGTAGAACTGAAGTATTTCGAAAAGTTTTTTCCTAGCCTTATTAGACCAAACTATTTTTCGTTTAGCCATTTTGCGACCTCGCTATCTAACAAATCATGATCTATAAAATTCAATTTTTCAATCTCCATTTTCGATTCAATAATCTCATTACGTTGCTCCGATGAGAGATGAATAACATTAGTACTCGTTTTAGAATCAAGAATCGTCTCAATAGCTTTTAGGTAGGAGATGTCGTTAATCTCGCTTATTCGATGTATTAAAACTTCCTTTAATTCAATTGTAGTCATAGTAGAAGGCATCAATATTACAAAAATACAAATATTTTAAAAGCAACGATCTCTTTACTAGAAAGAAATAAATCATAAAAAAAAGAGAGACTCTTTCTCTCATTAGTTACCCGCGCTGCAAGTAGCTTCCTTTTGGCGGTTTAAGGGTTGCCGCGGTGATTTTCGAGAATAAGGGATTTTGAGAGCATCAGGGTTTTACAAGTGGCGGAGCGGGTGAGGGATAGAAGTGGAAAGCCCGTAAAGGTGGCCGAGAGAAAGGGGCTAGAGACGCACAGCGGTGCGTCTGTACGAAGGGAATGGCCACCTGCGGACTTGGAACGGATAGCCCGACGGGTAAAAGGGCAATATAGAAGGGGGTTAGAGACATGGCATGCCATTTCTGTACGCAGGGTTTGCCCTTTTGGCCGGCACCCCAAAAAGTGAATATCTCGGGGGATTAAAAGATTAGTTCGCCGAAAAAGCTAGGCTTATGAAAGGTGGGTTTCTCGAGGCATTGCGTTGATTTCCAACAGGAAAAGGTGCTATTATCGGGATGGCAGCGCCAGAGGTTATCGGTAACGGGAGCGGTGCGGATGATGCGGTAAATATTGGCGCGATACCCGCCATTGGGAGCTCCTATAAGTGAATAAGGAAGGGTAAAGGAACCGCTCCATTTTAGCAAATCCACGTCGGTAAAAACATTATTTTCAAATGGATATAATTCGGGGGCTATCATTTCGAGGCTGTTTTCGGTTCCTATGCAGTTGGGATTTGTGACCCGAGCCAAGAAAAGGGCATTATTAGGATTTATCTGAAATTCAATGTATCGATGGGGCGTTTCTAGGCCTGATGAGATAAATATCTCGAGAACCTCTTGCTGCCAAAGCGGATCATTATTTTGGGTAAAACGGTTAAATTGAAGATAGGGATTTTGATGACAGACAAAGTTTACCATTAAACCACTGTTGGACTTAATAATCTCAACATCGGTTAATTGCGACACGGCTTGGCCACCCACGGCATGATAAAAAGGAGTTGAGAGTTTCATAATGCGTTATTGTACACAAAGACGACTTAACTCGCGCAACGAACCGCGGAAAACATTGTAGTCCACCTTACCACGAATTCCACTCACTCTACCCTTTTCGCTATGTTGCCAAAAGTACCACGACGACTCATTTTCCACTTTTTGGTGAAAATCGTAACGCGCTATCCAAAACTTATAGCCTTTAAACTCTTTAGTGTCGAAGTAGTTATTAAAATAGTCGTGGGAGGTATAGATAATAGGTTTGACGCCATATTCGGCCTGCAGGGCTTTAGCCATAGCCAGCACGTTGTTGCGGTAAAGCGGAAGCGGATCTTTGCCACGCACCTCCACATCGATGACTGGCGGCAGATCGCCCTCTTCGAGATGCACGTTGCGAATGAACCAGCGCGCCTGTTTGAGCGGATCGACCGTGGGGTGATAATAGTGATAGGCGCCGCGAAGCAACATTGTCTCTTTTGCCTCGCGCCAATTATAGATATAACGCGTATCGAGATGATCTTTGCCCTCGGTAGCCTTGATAAAGACAAACGAAAGCGGCTCAGAACCACGGAGCTCGATCTTCTCAACCTCATCCCAAGCAATTTTTCCGTTGTGATGGCTCACATCAATGCCGTGCACCTTAAACTTTCGGGGCAACTTTATTTCGGCACTATTAAATTGGAACTTATCGCCCAGTCCCATCCACACCAAACATTGGTCGATGGCGTTAAATGAGGCATTGCGCGTAAAAGGGAATGCAAATAGGAGAAATATTAATACTAGCGCCATTAAGGCATAGCCTTTGAACGTAAAAAGCCAGTTTTTCGATTTAGAACCACCCTTTTTACGTGCACCCGACTTATCCTTAACCGCTTTTATTGGATTTGAAGCTTTGCGCTTTGTCATTCAAAAATTGATTTTCGACAAAAATATGTTTTTTTAATAAGATCAACCAAATTTCAACAAAAAAGGGTCTATAATATGGCTTGATAAATGAGATAAAACCATTTGCAAACATCAAAAAAGATTAAAACAAAGGAGCATTTCTTAATATTAGTTAACTAATTAATGAAAAACAGATACAAAAACAAGCATAAAAACCAATTATCAAACAAGTCATAAAAAAACAACAAAACATTAACAATCAATAATATAAAAGTGCCAATTTAAAATACGACACGACCTAAACAATGGTATCTACATTATACTCAAGAAATGAGCCATTTAATCTTTTTTTACATTCTATTTTTGTTTCAGAGATTATGGTTATAATCATCATCGCAATCAAACAAAAATTAAATTAAACCATCAATGAAGCTTGTATGAAAAGAGAAAATGTTACAAAATGGATTGCTTTATTAACACTGGCCACCACACTATTAATGGCGGTTTCAGCTCAAAATCCCAATAGAAGCAAACCCTTTAGCTGGGATAATGCCAACGTCTATTTTATGATTACCGATCGCTTTTACGATGGTAATCCAGCAAACAACCACAGTTACGATAGGGGTTTAGATCCAAGTGGTGCAACTTATGGAACCACCAACTCGAGCAGTGGACTTTACCAAAATACAGGTGCTTTTCAAGGGGGAGACCTCTCGGGAGTGACAAAAAAAATAACCGAAGGCTACTTCGACAAGCTAGGAACCAATGCCATTTGGATAACCGCACCCTACGAACAGATACACGGATGGGTTGGTGGTGGCCCGGCACAAGATTTTCAACATTATGGATATCATGGCTACTATGCCTTAGATTGGACCGAAATGGATGCCAATATGGGAACCGCTAATGAACTCAAAGCCCTTGTTGACACAGCCCATGCGCACGGAATACGTATAGTGATGGATGTGGTTATGAATCACGCGGGTTATCAAACATTTAACGACGTATCGGAATTTGGATTTGGTGCTTACGATGTAGCTGGCGAAACTTGGCGTCCAGCAGTTGGAGCAGAGTCGCCTTGGGGAGGCTTCCATCAATATTGGAAATATGCTGTTGGAAATGGCTGGGAAAACTGGTGGGGTGCCGAATGGGTGCGTTCGCCCGATATTAAAGGATACGATACATGCTCACCCGGAGGTGGCCAAGATAACTGTGTGGGCTATTTGCCCGATTTTAAAACTGAGAGCAAATCGGTTGTTGGACTTCCAAAACTACTAATAGACAAATGGAAACGCGAAGGAACTTACGATGCTAAAGTAGCCCGTATGGACGCTTGGTTTGCTAAAACTGGCAATCCTAAAACCATCCGTTTTTGGCTTATTGAGTGGTTAAGCAATTGGGTAAGAACTTACGGTATTGATGGATTTAGAATTGACACTGCAAAACATGTGGATTTAGATACGTGGAAAGAGCTTTTAGATGAGTGTAGAGTTGCTCTAAATGAGTGGAAAGCAGCGAATCCGACAAAAAAACTAGACGATAATGAGTTTTGGGCAACAGCCGAAGTGTGGGGACATGGATTTTCAGAATCGGAGTACCACACCGTAGCAACTTTTAACTCAGTAATCAACTTTAATCTCCAAACCGATAGTAAGCTAGCCTCGCCATCGCAATGGGAGACACTTTTCCAACAATTTGGAGCAGTAAATCCAAACAATGGCTGGAACGGCTTAAGCTACATCTCATCTCATGATACAAAACTTTACGACCGCACAAAACTAAAAACAATTGCACCCGCATTTTTGATGCTTCCGGGCGGTATTCAAACATTTTATGGAGATGAGTCGGTTCGTCCACTCGGTACCTGCGCCGATGCGGAACAACAAACACGCTCCTTTATGAATTGGAGTGCGCCAGATAATGCAACTTTGGCTTTATGGCAAAAATTTGGAGCCTTTCGTCGCGACCACTCAGCCGTGGGTGCTGGCGTTCACAAACAACTTGTTGCATCGCCATATACATTCTCGCGAACATACGATAATGCAGCATTACGCATTAACGATAAAGTAGTGTGCGTTTACGGTGCCTCGGGAGCTACAACAGTAGATGTTTCGTCGGTTTTTGAAAATGGTGATGTGATTCGCGACTGGCCTACAGGTGCAAAAGCTACCGTAACAAACGGAAAAATAACATTTACACCCGACGCCGATGGATATCTGCTTTTAGGATGGGATGTGGCAAAACCTTATGTTGACAGACCCGTTGTAACCATCACACCTAATGGAGGTTACTCAAAAGATCCAATATTGGTTACTATAGCAGCTAAAGATTTTAGCGATGCAAATCCAACCATCTACTACACCACCGATCCGCTATTATCAACTGCTGATTTATCTAAATGGACAAAATATACAGCTCCCTTTAGCGTCACTACAACAGGAGATGTTAGAGCCGTAGCAAAGAACTCAAATGGATATCTATCTGATGTTATTACCAAAGGTTTTGCTGTAGGCGAGCTCCCAACCATTACCATCTACGTAAAAAAAGCAACCAACTGGACATCTCCATGCAAAATACACTATTTTGATGTGCTGCCAGAGGGCGTTTTAGCCGATAACGTTTGGGCATCTCGTCCAGCCATGAAAGATGATGGTGGCGACTGGTTTGAATATACTTTCCAAGCGCTATCCGTATCGATGGTTTTTACAGATGCGGGCGCCAATCAATTACCAGGCTCAACAGAGCCAGCCTACACACGTACTAAAACAAGTTGGTTTGATGCCAACACCAAAACTTGGAGCGAAACAGCCCCAGCGGGAGCCCCTAACGGACTTTCGCCAATAATCTCACCCGCAGGAGGAAACTATCCTACTGGCAGTGTAGCTATTACCATGACTGCTCCACAAGGAGGCGATATACACTACACCATTGATGGATCAACACCAACCGTGAATTCACCCATATACACCGCCTCTTTTACCCTTTCGGGAAGTGCAGGTGTTACTAAAACAGTGAAAGCCATTACAAATAAAAATGGCGTAACATCAACAGTTTCGACATCTGATTATACCTTTAATCAGGTAACCACCATAACAATCTTTTATAGAGGCAAAAGCCACATTTATGGTTACACCGCAGAAGGTGCTAAAAACCCGGCGTGGAATGCATGGCCAGGCTACACAAATACGCCTACTGCAGCGGGTTGGTATCAGCACACATTTGAATGCACTAGTCTAAAAGTGATCTTTAACAACAACGCAGCCGCTCAAACAACCAACTTCTTACGTTCGGCAAATAGCTGGTGGGATAATGGCGTGTGGACAGATGTTGCCCCAGCCGATGCGCCAACACTGGGAGATGCCAATGCACCAACATTTAACCCTGCAGCAGGAACATTCCCTCTTGGTACGCCAATTTCAGTCTCTTTGATTTTGCCAGCAGGAGCAACAGGCAGCATCTTTTACACTGTTGATGGTTCAACCCCATCAGCACAAAGCACCCCTTACACGGCGCCAATCACTTTAAGTAGCACTACAACCATTAAGGCTGTGTTAATAGCAAACTCAGGCAACTACTACAGCACTGCAACTTACTCGTTTAGCTCTACGCCAACCATGACGTTGCACTTTTACAAGCCATCCGAATTTGGCGCAGCCTCACCTCGCATGCACGCTTGGAGCAGTGGATCAAACCCACTTACTGGGGTATGGCCGGGCATGACGATGACCGACGAAGGAAATGGCTGGTGGAAAGCAACCGTAAGCGGCGTAACATGTGCCAATGTGATCTTTAACAATGGCGCATCGCTTAAAACAGCCGAAATGATGAATGTGTGCGACAATAGCTATTGGCGTTGGGATGGAGCTCTTAAAACAGCAACTCAAGATGCCACCTCAATCTTCAAAAAAAGTGCGACCCTTGAGGGCGAAGCACCTTATCCAAATCCATTTAGCTCAAAATTATCGTTCAAACTGAACATCGAAAATAGCGATGTAACAGTTTCTCTCTACTCGCTAACAGGCGCCGTAGTATATACAAACACACTTTTTATTACTGATCAACTCATTGAAATAGAGCCCGATGTGCCTGCTGGAATATATATCCTTAAAGCAACATCCGAACAAGGCAGCTATAGATATAAAGTGGTAAAACACTAAAGATTCATCCATCTATAATCGTGAGTAGTGGCGCGGATATAGAAAAACTCCTACCGTTTTTCGGTAGGAGTTCCTTTATTCACTAAACTCCAAAATCCACATAGCATGAAACAGTTAACACTCATTATCACCATTTTAATTGCTGGATTAAGTTCCCTTTTTAGTCAGCAATCTACTCGTAATATCCCTTTTACGTGGGATAATGCCACCGTTTACTTCATGCTAACCGATCGCTTTTACAACGGCGACACAAGCAACGACGGCGCTTATGGTCGTCAAAAAAACACCAAAAACCACGAGATGGATTTCCAAGGTGGTGACTTAAAAGGTCTTACAGCAAAGATAAACGAGGGTTATTTTGATAAACTGGGGGTAAATGCCATCTGGATAACCGCCTTCTACGAGCAGATGCACAAGGGTGTTGGCGAGTTTAACTACTATGGATATCACGGCTATTTTACCAAAGATTGGAGCCAAATGGATAAAGCCATGGGTAGCGAAGCGGATTTAAGAGAGATGGTGGACGCCGCTCACAATCACGGAATTCGAATCATTTTAGATGTGGTCATGAACCATTCGGGTTACCCGATTGATGGCGATGGAGGATATCCATTATCATGGGTACGCAACAATTACGAAGGCTATGGCGATAAAGTGATCTACGAACCGTTAGCAGGATTACCAGATATGCGAACAGAGGCTACAACCTCCGTAGAACTACCTCAATGGCTGATTGATAAATGGCAATCTGAAGGGGTAAAAGATAAAGAGCTTAACGAACTTAACACCTTTTTCTCACGCACCGGTAAAACAAGAAGCGTTCGCAACTACCTCATCAAATGGCTATCCGATTGGGTTCGCGAATTTGGAATCGATGGATTTAGATGCGATACTGCCAAGCACATTACCGTTGAGGGATGGAAAGACCTTAAAACAGAGTGTGTTGCAGCCCTTAAAGAGTGGAAAGCTAACAACCCAACCAAAAAACTCGACGATTTAGATTTTTGGATGACGGGCGAGGTGTTTGGCCAATCGGTGTGGGATGGTAAAAACTACTATTTCGATAACGGTTTTGATAACATCATTAACTTCTCATACGTGGGAGATGTAAACAACAGCTACGAATCAACATTTTCAAGCTATTCAGATAAAATAAACAAAGTATCAGGATTCAATACCTTAAGCTATATTGCCTCGCACGATGTGGCCCCAAGTGGAGCCCGAAGCAATACTTGGCTAGCAGGGACCAAGATGATGTTAACACCCGGAGCTATTCAAATCTATTATGGCGATGAGTCGAAACGCCCATTCTTTGGCGCACAAACCTACACCGATCAGGGTTACCGCTCATTTATGAATTGGGATGATATTAATTCTAATCAAGATGTAAAAAACAACTTGGAGCATTGGCAAAAACTTGGGGTATTTCGCAGAGAGCACTCGGCAGTAGGTGCCGGATTACACACTAAACGAAGCGACTCACCATACACCTTCACTAGATCGGGCGGAAAAGCGATAAATGGCGATGCTGTAGTGGCGGTGCTTGACATTGCAGGCTCACACACCTCGGTTACCCTTAGCGCTTACGGCTTATGGCCAGATGGCACCGTAATTAAAGATTACTATTCAAACACCACGGCAACCGTAACTGGCGGAAATTTAACCTTCCAAACAACAGCGGCTTATGTGCTTGCTGGCAAACCAGGCGAATCGGTTAAACTTACCATTACGCCTGACGCAGGGTGGTATAACCCGTCAACAAGCGTTTCAATGAGCGCCGTATCTTCGTCTGCGGGAGCAACTACATCAATCTATTACACACTTGATGGCACCACGCCAACCGCCTCATCACCCCTCTACAATTCGCCCATTGCCATAACACAAAGTAAAACCTTAAAAGCCATTGCAATTGACTCTAAAGGCAACAGTTCGCAAGTTGAAAGCCGCACCTACAATATTGGCATCGAACCCCCTACCCTCACAATTTTGCCAGCCAGTGGCGTTTTTGAAAATGGAACAGGCATAACAGTAACATTTACTGCAACCGACAAAATAGATGGTGCACCAAAAATATATTACACGGTAGATGGATCAATACCAACTGTTTCATCTACAGCATATACGGCTCCATTTCAAATAAGTGGAACAAATCAAATCATCACCGTTAAAGCCATTGCAAAAAACAGTCAAAACGCAGTGAGCGAAGTTGTTACGGCAACCTACGAATTTAAGGTATTACCGAAGGGTTTAGTTGTCTATTTCAAAAAGCCAGTGAGCTGGGCGGGTGTAAATATCCACTATTGGAACTGCACACCGGCTACTGTTTTAGCAACTACTTGGCCTGGGAATCCAATGGAATTAGCCGCAAATGGGTATTACAAGTACACTATTGTTGGCGCAACCAAAGCCTCTATAGTCTTCAACAACACATCAAACAGCTCAGATAAAACAACCAATCAGGTAGATGTAACAAAAAATCCAGCTTATTACGAAAATGGCGTTTGGAGCGATACGCCAACAAGCGATGCTGTAGTTACTGTTTCGCCAGATGGTGGCACATTTGCTACATCAACACAGGTAACCCTTTCGGCAACTGGCACCGCTACACCATTAACAATAAGATACACACTTGATGGCACACCCCCAACAGCTACAACAGGTAACGTCTATTCAACCCCATTCACCCTTACAAGCAACAAAACCGTAAAGGCTATTGCCATGGATGCTTTAGGTGGCACGTCGGCGGTTGTATCAAAAACATTTACGGTGGGAATACAACCAACACTTAAAGTACATGTTAAAGTTACGGGACAAACAGCAGCCCCTTATTTATACGTATGGACACCTGAACACAATGGCGCTTGGCCCGGAAAGCAGATAACAGGCAGTGCCGATGGCGATGGATTCTTCACCTACACATTTCCCGATGGAGTAACATCATCAAACATGATTATTAATTTGGGTCAAGGGAAAAATCAATCGGCAGATATCATGAATGTCTCACAAGAGAGCTATTTCATCTGGGATGGTGGCGCAAAAACAACACCGAATATCGCTACATCCTTGTCGAATCAGGTTGAGATCGACGTGCAGAGTGCTCCCTACCCCAACCCATTTACAAGCTCTCTATCGATAAAACCAATTGATGAAAGCGAAACAATAATCGTCGGCATCTATTCCATCATGGGAGAACAACTATTTGCCGAATCATTTAACCACCCAACCGATGTTATAACAATAACTCCCGAATTATCAAAAGGGGCATACATCATGCGCGTTACAACACAAACAGCTACAAGCAGTTATAAAATAATTAAAAGATAATTATTGGGGATTAATTATCGTAAACCTTGGCTTTGTTTAAACGCAAAGCCGAGGTTTTCAATTACCCCCGAAGCAGTAACACTCTCGTAACCAATCTTGTCCACCATAATATCTGCAGCCAAACCATGCAGATAACAGGCCCAAATTGACACCTCAATTGGAGTGGTAGGATGAGAAGCCAATAGACCAGCCACAACACCAGTAAGCACATCCCCCGAGCCAGCCGTAGCAAGTCCCTGATTACCAGAAGAATTAAAATAGAGCAATCCATCTTGAGTAACCACCACCGAGAAACACCCCTTTACGATCACATTCAGCTGATACCTCATGCAAAACTCTCGAGTCAAGGCTAAGCGAGTCAAATGAGAATCTTTTGTGGAGACGCCTATTAATCTCTCAAGCTCCTTTAAATGAGGGGTTAAGATTGTTCCTGGGGGTAAAAGATTTAATAGATCGCTGTTTGAAGCCAAAATATTTAAACCATCAGCATCAATTACCAATGCTTTTTTTTGCGTATGGCAAGCACGCAATAGTTGTACGAACGCCTTCTCAGTGGCGGCAGAAGTGCCTAATCCAGGTCCAACCGCAATTGCAGAATAGGGTGAAAGGTCCAAATCAATCTTAGCAATTGCATGCCCACCTTCATCGCAAATAACCATGGCATCGGGTATAGAAATGGTCATTATTTGTCCCCCACACTGCGGAGTATAAGCCGTAACCAAACCCGCACCCGAAGCAATGGTGGCACGAGTAGTTAAAACTGCAGCACCTATCTTACCACAACTACCACCCACAACTAGTGCATGGCCGCAACTCCCTTTATGAGCCGTTCGGGCACGCATCTTTAAAGGCGGAAGTTGATCGAAATAACAAAACTCCTCCAAACCACCTTTCAGATGCATCAACAATTGATACGTATCTATCTCCAGCCCAATATCTAAAACCACCATTCGCTGAAACGCATTAGCATACTCAGGGAAGAACAGTGTAAGTTTGGGCGCCTGGAAAGTCAACAGAATTTCGCACTCCACCAAAGCCGTGTTGCGCTCCGAAAAATCATGTGTAAATCGCAAACCCGATGGGGCATCGATGGAGACAACCATTTGAGCCGATAAATTATCGCTTGAAAGAGATTTTGTAATCGACTCAATCCAATGTGGAAGTAATCCATTAAAACCAATTCCAAAAATAGCATCAATAATTACCGATTCACTCTTAACCGATTCAAATACCTTATGCAGTGAGATGTGCTGATCAACCAATAATACTGGCACACCAATAGCTTTGATTCGATTAAAGTTAACCTCGGCAGAGGCCGAAAAGGCCGAACGGTGCTTTATCACAACCACTGAAACATCTGTGCCGGCCATAAACAACATTCGCGCAATAGCGAAACCATCTCCCCCATTATCGCCCATACCGGCAAACACCACGTAATGTGAAGCTTTAACCTCCTTATCTAAAAAGGCTACACATTTATGAGCTGCCCGTTCCATAAGGTCTAACGGAGTGATATTCTGCACATGGCAGGTAAGTTTATCCAACTCCTTGATTTGTTTTGCAGAAAAGATTTTCATACCTTCCAATCAGTTTTAGTTAATTTTTTAAATTCGTTTAAAAAATTAACCTACATTTTAAACAAAAAATAAAAAATAAGTATAACAAAAATAATTCAAAAAAGCAAGTAATAATGGATACAAAGACACAACACCCAAAAGGGTTATGGGTTCTCTTTGGCACTGAGATGTGGGAAAGATTTAACTTTTACGGCATGAGAGCCATTCTCACCCTGTTTATGGTAAATGCTCTATTGATGAGAGAGGAAGACGCCTCCCTTATTTATGGAGCATTTTTAGGTTTATGCTATTTAACACCCATGTTAGGAGGTTTCATTGCCGATCGCTTTTTGGGAAATCGTAATTGCATCATGATTGGTGGATTACTAATGGCCATCGGACAGTTCCTCTTATTTACCAGTGCCACAGTTTTCACAACCAACTTACCATTAGCCAGCATGCTTATGTGGGTGGCTCTCGGCATTATCGTTTTTGGAAATGGATTCTTCAAACCAAACATCTCTAGCATGGTTGGTAGTCTCTATCCAAAACAGGAGAAAAACAAACTCGACACAGCCTTTACCATCTTTTATATGGG
The DNA here is from genome assembly GCA_018055415.1 of Breznakibacter sp. Taxonomy (GTDB): domain Bacteria; phylum Bacteroidota; class Bacteroidia; order Bacteroidales; family Marinilabiliaceae; genus JAGPHP01. The sequence goes on from JAGPHP010000005.1 coordinate 39,781, forward strand.
TATTAACCTAGGAGCATTCTTAGGACAAACCATCTGCCCATTCTTAGGTGATGTAAAAGATTCAGGAGGTATTAGAGATGTGCATGCTTTTAAATGGGGCTTCTTAGCGGCTTCGGTTGCGATGATGCTTGGTACTGTTATCTTTTTCTATCTAAAGAACAAATATGTGGTTTCTCCCGATGGTAAGCCACTTGGAGGACTTCCTTCTAGCCATCAAAACTCAGACTACGAAGAGGGAGAGTCGCAAAAAGCGGTATTCTCTAAACGTTCAATTGTAATGGCAATTGGAGCATTTGTACTGCTCTTCTTTGCATTTCAATACATTCTTGATGGTACAAACATTGTTAAAACTATCATTTACCCCATCATTTATGCAAGTGGACTCACTTTAGCAGGACTTATTATCTCAGACAGTTCATTGACAAAAATTGAACGTGAACGAATCATAGTCATCTACATCGTTGCCTTTTTTATCATCTTCTTTTGGGCGGCATTTGAGCAAGCGGGTTCATCTCTTACATTTATTGCCGACAACCAAACCGATCGCACATTTCTATTTGGATGGCAGATGCCCGCCTCTATGATACAAGTCTTTAACGGAATCTTCGTCTTTGCATTTGCTCTTCCTTTTAGCATTATGTGGGATAAATTAAGAGCTAGAGATAAAGAACCTATTTCGCCAGTAAAACAATCAATTGGATTGGCTCTGATTGCACTTAGCTACTTCATCATTGCTTTTAATGTTAAAGATTTAGGTAATAGCGGACTTTTAGGCATTAAATGGTTAATTCTTCTCTACCTTATTCAAACATTTGCCGAGCTATGTCTTTCACCAATTGGACTCTCTTTGGTAGGAAAATTATCGCCAAAACGTTTTTCATCGCTCCTTTTTGGTGTATTCTTTTTATCAAATGCTGCTGGTTACGCCTTAGCAGGGACGTTAGGATCTATTCTGCCGGCAACAGGGGATAAATTTATTAAAGCAGAGAAGCTAGGCATTAATCTACAGGCTGTTTTAGACAAGCAGATCACTCTGACACCAGATCAACTCTCATTACTTGAGGCCAATCAAATAAGCGCTTCAAACCCCATGTTTGTTGGCTTTGAGATTCATAATTTATATGAATTCTTTATGGTATTTGTGATCTTAACTGGGGTAGCAGCACTCATCCTATTTGCCCTTACTCCTTGGTTAAGGAAAATGATGCATGGAGTAAAATAAGATAAAAAATGGCTAACGAGAGGATATGACTACAATAGTAGTTGCATCCTCTCGTTTGTTTATATAGATTAAGATAAAAAAATTGTAGTTTTGCGACTCATTATTCATCATGATATAAGCCATGAATAACCATTTTTAGATACAATAATTGGTTTGGCCAGTTTCAGAAGATAAGATTAAAACAGGAAAAGATGAAATACAGAAATTTATTACATATTGGGATATTAGCGTTCTCTTTATCGGCCTGCATGATTGGTAAAGTGGCAAATAGCGTAACAACCACCCGCATTTCGCAAGGTGCTCCCCAACCTCAAAACACTATCCTGTATGCACTACCCAAAACCGTTTTTAATGTTGAGGTAGAGATGGAAAAAACGACTATTAAAGCCGGTCCGTTTAAAAATTACACCTACAGATATTTAAATATCGACAATGCTCCTCAACAAGACACCACAATATACAAGTTAAAGGCGATCAAAGTAACTAGTCAAGGGGTTGCAGACAAAACCAAACAATTTGCTATAAATGCAAAAGGCGATGCGGCAGCTCAGTTTATCAATCTATCGGCAGATGGTGTATTAATTGGTATTAATGACACACAAAAGACAGGAACTTCTCAACCACTTGAATACAAACCACTTGAAACACCAAACTTATCATTCGACTCCATTCCTTTGCTTGAGAAACATTTAAAAGCTACCTCCGAAGCAATGATGGCCGAAGCTGTGGCAAATCATATCTACAAACTTCGTAAACGCCAACTAAAACTTGCTGGTTATGAATATGAGCACCATCCAAACGATGCTGCTACGCTAAAACTAACACTTGATCAACTCAAAAAAGAGGAGATTGAATTTACCCAACTATTTATTGGTAAGCAAACCTCTCAAACCATAACAAAAAACTACACCATTACGCCTACAAGAGAGTCCGAAATTGAGGTTGAACTCTTTCGTTTCTCCGACACATACGGACTTCTGAATGCCCAAGAAGCAAAAGGAGAACCAATCTATTTTAGCTACTCTCCTATTAAAGATAATAGCTTAAAACCAACTACCGATTTTGTGGATGAAAGCACCATTGGAATCTATTATTGCAACCCTGCCGAAGTGGAATTAAAACTCCTCGACATTAGCGAAACGCTATTTCAAGGTAGGTTCAAAGTTGCCCAATTAGGGACACTCCGATCTCTTCCAAATACTCTTCTGGCTCAACCTTTCACCATTATCAAACTCGATCCAGCCACAGGAAGCTTAGTTGAAATTAGCAAATCGAAATAGTTTCTCTATTTTGATAGATTATTTATAAAACTTCACAGCGCAGAAGCCTCCTAAAATGGCTATCTTTGTAGTATGATAAGTGCAGAATTAGCCAGTTAATTGATGAAAGAGAAGAAGAGTGTAGCGGCAAATATTGTTGAACAAGTAAAAAAGAGATGGCGATTAGTATTTCGTATTACCATCATCACAATTTGTGCACTCATACTTGGATTTGCCCTATTCTTAGCAAATTTTCCGCTGGCATATCGATACACTCTAATTCATCTTAAACGAGTTACCCAATTCATTGATCGCAACACGCCATCGCATCCATTTAACATTGCAGGCAAACAACTCTCGCCCAACGACTTTTCAATTCATGGAATTGATATAAGTCACCACAACAAATTCATTAAATGGCAGAATGTCAAATACATATATGGATTAGAGGATTCTCTCTCATTTGTATTCATTAAGGCCACCGAGGGGGGCGATCACCTCGACTCCCTATTTATTCGAAACTGGGACGAATCCAAACAAAGTAAACTGATACGCGGAGCTTACCACTATTTCAAGCCAGGGGTAGATGCCAAACTTCAAGCTCAATGGTTTTTAAAAAATGTCACTCTAAAGACAGGCGATTTACCACCCGTAATAGATGTTGAAGAGTCTCGTTTTGGATGGGGATACTCTCTCGAAAAAGAGGTCTTAACAATGGCGCAAGAGCTTGAAAAACACTACCTTGTAAAGCCCATCATCTATACTTCGCACAACTTTTACGAAATCTATTTTTATGGACCAGAGTTCTCCACGTACCCC